>JAFWJP010000291.1 GCA_017514645.1 Solobacterium sp.
GCAGGAACATCTGTTCCTGAAAGAATGCTTTGCCATGTTGGAGGAGACGTTATGATGGACCGGATCATGAAAGCGTTCGCCGGTATTCTGATCGGTCTGTATTCGACATTCGGCATCATCAAGGAAGAACCAGCAGGGGAACCGGAAGAAACACTGAACGTTACGGAGAACGTTGAGGAAGTGCCTGGGGAAACACCTGGTCCGGAAGCGAATCCTGAATCAGCAGAGACGGAGACAGAACAACCGGATCCTGCAGAAATGCCTGAAGCAGAAACCGCACCGGAAACAGAGGCGGAAGAACCTTTTCCGGTTCAGGAAGAACCTGTGTCTGACCCAGAAGAAACAGAACAGGCGGAAACACCGGCACCGGTACACGGCAGCTATGAACCTTTGATGCTGAGCGGCAGACAGACGGTACGCAGAGCGGAGAAGATCATGATGAAGGCTGCGGGCATGCCGGAGCATACCTGCTTCTACTGGCTTCCCGATATCGGCAAATACATCGGACTGATCAACAATACGGCGGTCTGCCTGAAGCATAATTCACCGGGCGGAGCCAATGTTTCCGCAATGGGAGATCTGGAATCCCTGCTGTATGAACAGGGTTACCGTGAATTCGGATACCTGATGAAAGGCGGTGATCAGAACCGGTTCATCGGTATGCTGTACAGACCGATCCCGCATGATGCGGAAGGATTTGCCCCGCTGCAGGTGACCATGTGGGGAGACCCTGCAGTGACGGGATATCCCTGTGATGTCTTCGGCCAGAATATTGATTATTCGTCACCGGTACAGATCGCTCCTGATTCCGTACCTGTTATGGATCATTCATCCATCTTTTTCCCGATGTATTATCCGGGAATCTCATCTGCGGCGGCACCCGGCGTTTCCGGCTGGATCAACGGATCTGTCACAGTATCTGCGGAAAATGTCAACGATGTCAATGACGGGCATCCGGATCATGATGATGAGCATACGCACAGCAGCGGACTTACGATGTATGTTGACTGGGATCTGGATGAAAAGTACGGTCAGTTTCAGGTGGAACTGCCTGCCGGAAAGACGTTTGAAGAAGGCGGCTATGAGATCATTGCCGATCCCGGACTGAGCTGTGACTGGATGTCCGGCAGAAATGCTTCGTCAGTGTCCATCGGCTGTACGGTCACCAGTATATGGAATCCGGACAAGACCGTAACACTGCGTGCATCCACCAATGTGAAGTACGTGAATGACACCCGTGTACGGACACCTGATATTACAGCTGATGATATATACCGCATGATGGCCGCGTCCATCCCGGTCTACCGTGCCGGTTCCCAGCCGGTCAGTGAAGGCGGAAGCGGATCTCTGAAGAACGAACCCTATGCCTACGGCAGTATCTCTCTGAATGTTCATCTCTATACATCGGACCTTGATGTACGGAAGTATTCGGAATACGGGGAGAATGTTCCGGAAGGTCAGGAATTCGTGATCCATCTGGATCATCAGCCGTATGCCAAGGATAACCGTGACAACAGTATCGGTGAAGAAGATATTCTGATCCAGGATGTAAAGGAAAAGAACGGATATTCCGCCGGTACGAACGGCAGC
>JAFWJP010000028.1 GCA_017514645.1 Solobacterium sp.
GGGGGACTTCGTCCTCCTGTATATATTGCAAAAAGGTCACAAAAAGGGTAATATTAGACCGTAATAAAAGGTGGTGTCCGTTATGACAGAGTTTTGGTCTTCGCTGGGATTTTTCATTTTTGGAGGAATTGTAGGAGCTATTATCAGCTTTCTTCTTACCAGAAGGAATTTTCAGAAGCAGCTGAGGGAGAATCCTCCGGTGACGGAGAAGATGATCCGGGCGATGTACATGCAGATGGGAAGGAAACCCAGTGAAGCGCAGATCCGCCAGATCATGAAAACAATGAAGACACAGTAATCAATCAATCAGGCTCTTGGAAAAGAGCTTTTTTTCGGGTACCGGGAACAGGATGAAGAATTCCTGAAAAAACCAAATTGGATTTTCAATCATAGCGCAAATAAGATATAATACTGTCGTGTATTACGTTATACAGGAGGAGATATGACAGAAAGAAAGAAAGTTTTCCAAGCGATGGATGGAAACACTGCAACTGCGCATTCTGCTTATGCGTTCACTGAAGTTGCGGGTATCTATCCCATCACGCCGTCATCACCCATGGCCGATAACGTTGACAACTGGTCTACTGCAGGACGTCTGAACGTCTTCGGTGACAAGGTCAAGGTTGTTGAGATGCAGGCTGAAGGCGGAGCTGCAGGTGCTATCCACGGTGCTCTGCAGGGCGGTGCTCTGGCTGCGACATTCACAGCTTCCCAGGGTCTGCTGCTGATGATTCCGAACCTCTACAAGCTGAAGGGTGAAATGCTGCCGGGCGTTATCCACGTATCCGCACGTTCGCTCGCTACGCACACACTGAGCATCTTCGGTGACCATCAGGACGTCTATGCCTGCCGTCAGACAGGTGTTGTCATGATGTGCTCGCACTCTGTTCAGGACTGTATGGACCTGGCAGGCGCTGCTCATCTGATTGCGATTGACGCTTCTGCGCCGGTTATGCACTTCTTCGACGGTTTCCGTACATCCCACGAGATCCAGAAGATCGAAGTCATGGATTACGACTTCCTGAAGAGCCTGCTGCCGATGGACAAGGTCGAGGCATTCCGCAAGAAGTCCATGAACCCGCACGGCAACGCTGTTACGCGCGGCGGTTCCCAGAATGATGACATTTACTTCCAGGCTGCAGAAGCTCAGAACAAGCACTATGAGGCTGTTCCTGATATCGCTGCCAAGTACTTCGAGAAGATCAGCGAGTACACAGGACGCAAGTATGCGCCGTTTGTCTACTACGGTGCTCCGGATGCAGAGCGCATCATCATCGCGATGGGTTCTGTTACAGAGACTGTTGTTGAGACAGTTGATGCCCTGAACGCAGCCGGCGAGAAGGTCGGTCTGATCAAGGTTTATCTGTACCGTCCGTTCAGCGAGAAGTATCTGGAAGCAGTTCTGCCTGCTACAGTCAAGAAGATCGCTGTTCTCGACCGTTCCAAGGAAACAGGTACAAGAGAGCCGCTGTTCTTGGATGTCTGCTATGCACTGCGCAAGCACAAGGATCTGACAATCATCGGCGGCCGCTACGGTCTGTCCTCCAAGGATACAAACCCGGCACAGATCAACGCTGTCTTCGAAGAACTGAAGAAGGATGATCCGAAGGAAGAGTTCACGATCGGTATCGAGGATGATGTTACATTCCTGTCCCTGACACCGAAGCCTGTCAAACTGAATCCTGACTATACAAGCTGCCTGTTCTACGGTCTTGGTTCCGACGGTACGGTCGGCGCCAACAAGAGCACCGTTAAAATCATCGGCAACAACACCGATCTCTATTCCCAGGCTTACTTCGCATACGACTCCAAGAAGGCCGGCGGCGTAACCCGCAGCCATCTGCGTTTCGGCAAGAGCCCGATCCACAGCCCGTACTACA
>JAFWJP010000292.1 GCA_017514645.1 Solobacterium sp.
CTGTACTTCCGGAAACAGTCTTCCGGAAAGGCGGAATGACTGCTTTCCGAATACCGCAAGGATAATGGTGATCTCATGCTTCAGCAGGAAATCCGTGAATGCTTTGACAGCTGTACGCAGACCCAGATCATGCGGATATCGGTAGGATCCGGTCGCCAGCAGCGGGAACGCAACAGACTGACATCCGTGTTCCGCAGCCAGTCTTAGCGCATTGTCATAGCATTGCCGCAGGATCTTCTCCTCTCCCTGTTTTCCGTCCTTCCAGCGCGTGCCGCATACATGGATGATATATTTGGCATCCAGATCAAAAGCAGGCGTTACAGCCGCTTCTCCGGGCTCCAGATGCCCGATTGCTCTCCTGGCTTCCAGCAGTTTCACCCTGCCGGCAGCCTGATAGACCGCACTGTCCACACCGGCACCGATCAAAGGCTCACGGTTGGCCGTGTTGACGATCGCATCCGCCCTGATGTGTGTAATATCATTTCTGACGATCAATAACGGCATACTTACCTCACATAAAGACGCTGCACTCAGGCAGCGTCCTCAATCACCAGCAGATACCGGTCATGTACACCGGACTTCAGGATCCGGTAAACACGTCCCTCATACGTTACAGACTCTGCCTGCAGCGGACGATAATTGTACAGACTGAAGATATCCCTCGCTTCATCCGTTGCCAGATCCAGCAGGATCCGGTACGTTCCGTTTTCCAGACCCTTCAGATCGGCACTGACTGTAAAGCAGGAATCCATGATCGTATACTTTGAACCGCGCATTGCCGCAAAGTCGAACAGACACCCGTCGTTCTGTGCATCGAACCGGATGATCTCCCCGGAACTGTCTTCCAGAAGAAGCGCATAGACCGGATGATTCTCTTCGTTGATATAGGTGTTCGCGATGAACGCACTGCCTTTGACCTGCAGTACGGCATCCTCGCTGACCGCTATGCTCTCTTCAGCATAGACGGACGCCTTGCGCTTCGGTTTCCTGATGAGACTGCGGTCAATTCCGCTGATCTCCTTGGAGATCTCCAGACGGTAATTCGACATCGGGCTAGCATAGAAACGGAATATGACACCATCCAGATCCGCTTCTGCTTGATCCACGGATTCCTTGTTGGAGATCACCAGGTGCGAACCGCTCAGAGACCCGTTCTCAACCCTGACACGCAGATAATAATTGCCTTCATCCAGCACTGCAGGATCGATGACAGCCCGGTAACCAACACGCGTATAATCATAGCCGTCAAGGAAATCGATCGGTGTTTCCAGATCGATGGTCTCTGTTTCCGCAGGGCGCTCTTCCCCGGTTTCCATATCCACCAGCAGCAGCGTAATCGTAACATCACTTTCCGCAGGTGCATTGACCTGATCAAAGTACGCAGCACCCTGGATCACCAGCTGACCGTTCTCTTCCGTCTGCACCTGTTCCACCGACTGCATGACCTTTCCGCTCTCCTGGACCGGATTCTGCAGTATAACGGTGCATCCGCGGCCTTCCGCATAATTGCCGTAGCCTTCCAGACAGACGCAGCCATCGCTCTCAGCATCGTACTGCGCGTTCATTCCGCAGTCCAGCGCAGAGATCGTAACGGACACAATGCCGTCATTCCGTTCAAACGTATACACCCTTCCCTGATGCACGAAGCGCTCAGGAACGGTATCGAAACTGACATAGCTTTCAGTATCGTACTGCGGATACTCCGAATACGAAGATGTAAAGACCAGGAAATACGTTCCTACAGGAATCTGTGAAAGATCGACCGTCCCGGTGAAGGAAACTTCATCATTGCCGCGTACCGTCGATACCAGCGCGGTTTCCGTGGTATTGCTGAAGGTCAGATCCTGCAGATACAGTTTCTGCGTGATCTGGTTTTCTTCCGTTACGTAGATACCGGGTGTAAACGCTCTTCCGGACAGGCTCAGCTCTGTACCGTTTACCGTCAGGGCATCAAATCCCAGCACCGGATCACCGGTAGGTGTTCTGCCCTTGACACTCGGTACCGTGCTGTTGATCCGGGTGATCTCATCTGCGGAGATCCAGCCGGTATAATGGTTCCAGTCCCAGTCCAGCAGACCGGCATTCTTGACATCCGTTACCGTTTTCCCGCTGAGATAGCTCGTCGACTGCACCTCATACCAGCCATCGCTCTCCGAAACGATCGCAACGGTATGGTTCATCTGGTATGTCGGTCCGTACCGTGTATAGTACAGTTCTTCTCCGTTGATCTGCGTACAGATGCTCGTCATCCGGTTATCAGCGATGATACCGAGCGCTGCAGCGTTGTAATCTGTCAGATTGCCGTCATAATTGTTCGCAAACTTGTCAAATTCATACGCAATAGCCGCAAGCTTCATCCCCCAGTAATTGTCACCGGCATATTTGACATTGACGCCGGAACCTTTATTGCCCAGATGACTTCCGAAATACCGCCAGTCCTTGATATTCACAAACCCGCGGAGATTGATTCCCATCTGCTCCATGATCGCCTGCTTGATCGAAGGAAAGTAGCTTGCCCGGTTCGGATCCGAATCATAAGCGCACCACCCGAACAGATTGTTCCGGTTCACTGCGTAATCACTCGTTCCGTACGCTGATTCCAGACAGGCAATCGCAAATACGAGCATGGCATTCATGCCGTAGCGGTCCTGTCCTTCCAGGAAGTATCCGCCGGTATCCCAGAGCTTTGAAGACTGATCATAACCCTTTGCGCTCAGAAACTTATTGTACATGTCCGCAGGGATCGCTGACTGCGTACGCAGCGGCAGGAACTGATAATAGTTGTAATAGACACCAGCAAGGTCACTGTATTTCCGGTCATTGTAGAAGGAATACCCATCATCGCTGAAGTAGGTTGCGCCTTTCATCATCCACTCGGCTGCCTGACCGACCACAAAGCGCCACTGGATCGGTACGGAATCCCGCGACCAACCCGGAGCACAGTAATACACCAGGTCGAGATAATTCCCGTTCTGCTCCACACGGTAATATCCCTGCATGACATGCATGCCGAACGGTTCTTCCCCGTCATAGGTGGAATTGCCGCCCAGATACAGAGGCAGGCCATCCGTAATGAACTTCATCGGAACCAGGTCCATTTCCTTCAGGTTCATATAGCCGTCAAAACCGCTGATCTTCACCCGTACCCATCCGGTACCGTCCTCATTGTAGGAATACGTACCTTCATACGCCATTTCCCGGTGTACGGTCACATAGGTCGTCTTCCGGTCGTAGATATTCTCCATGTACTGATAGATCGTACCGGTATTCGCTCCGCTTCTCTGCGGATAGGAATACGCGATTCCGCTGCTCATCATGATGATCTTGGTCGGACTGTAGCTCTCCTTGTGACGGATCACACCATCATCACCGACGGAAAACATCGCTGTCTTGGCCGATGCCAGATCGTTGTAGCAGCCGACCTTGGCAAAGGTGCCGCTCCCCGTCACATAATCCACTTCATCCGCTGAACATGCCATCGGATACAGATCGTAGTATTCCTTGGCTTCCGCCTGAATGACCCTTTCCGTACTGCACAGAGAAGACACAGCCATGATCAGACCAAGCATCAGTTTCATCCATCTTTTCATCGCATGCTCCTCTCTAGTTCAGATTCACGATCACACTGACCGGCTGATCATACCCGCGTACCTTCAGCTTCAGAACACCCCGGTACGTAACCGGATGATCATCCGGATCATAAGCATAGAAGAACAGGAATCCACTGTCCTTGTCCGTAACGGACTTCCCGAGAATATTGTCATTCTTCAGGGACCGGACAGAGGATGGTAAGGCGGTGAATACTTCACCGGTGGTATCCGGAACATATTCCGCACTCTCAATGATGATTTCATCACCCCACAGGGAAACCGCCTCCACCTTGAACGCATAGACCTTGGTCGTACTGGGAAGCAGATATTCCGATTCCGTGCCGTTCTCGGTTTTGTACAGCGGCTGTCCGGTAATATCGTAGGCCGCGGATACCCGCATCTGGTACGTCTCTCCGTCTGTGATCACATCATCTGCGTGATACTCCAGCGCTTCCCGCTTTCATTCCGCGTTCACCAGCTGGAACTTCATCTCCCTGGTGCCCGGAATATCACAACTGACCGTCAGGCTTGCCAGCGCGTCATCCTTGACCGGAATGAACACATTGGCTGTATAGGAAGCATCTTCGCTGATCAGGCTGAAACAGACGTTCTGCCTGCCGAGGTACAGACTTTTTTCCTCAAGCAGACGTACGTATTCCTGCGTATTGTCCAGCGTGATCCCTTCTTCCGTCACGAAGTGCTTCAGGGACAGATTGGTCGGACCGTCGGCACTGACGCGCACTGAAGCAATGATAAAGCGGAAATCCGGATCCCCGAGGTCATATACAGTATAATCCCGCCAGGAGATCCTGATGGTCTCCTCTTCCGGATCGGTTGCGCCGGGCTTTTCATGATTCCCGGTCTCGTTGATCTCCGCTGCAGGGACAACATCATCCTTCTGACCGGATTTCTTTCCGAACAGAACATCGAAAAACACCAGGCACCCGAAAACCAGCACCAGCAGTGCCAATGTCCAGATCAGAATGTTTCGTTTGCGGCGGTCAGTCATACAGTTCTATTGTATCCCATCCGGATTCTTTACAGTAAAATTCCAGGAATCATTGCACATGTCATCAATGTTGTATACAGCCTTCCAGCCAAGAAGACGCTCTGCCTTCTCCGTATCCGCCCAGCACTCCGCGATATCGCCGGGCCGGCGGTCCATGATCCGGTACGGCAGTTCCCTGCCGCAGGCTTTCTCATAGGCATGCAGCACTTCCAGAACACTGTAGCCGTTTCCTGTTCCCAGGTTGATGCGCTCACAGCCACGGTGCTTATCCGCATATTCCACGGCTTTGATATGTCCCTTGGCAAGGTCCACAACATGGATGTAGTCCCGTACGCCGGTACCGTCCGGTGTCGGATAATCATTGCCCCAGACGCGCAGATAATCCAGTGTACCGTTCGCAACACGGGCAATATAGGGTACCAGATTGTTGGGAATGCCGTTGGGAACTTCTCCGATAAGTCCGCTGCGGTGTGCCCCGATCGGATTGAAATAGCGCAGCAGCAGTACCGACCATTCCGGATCACTGACGCAGAGATCCGCCAGGATCATCTCATTCATCAGCTTTGTTGTACCATACGGATTGGTCGTATGCGTCGGGAAATCCTCCCGGATCGGTACAGAAGCCGGATCGCCGTAAACCGTAGCGCTCGAAGAGAATACCAGTTTCTTTACACCGGCATTGTTCATCGCCCTGTAAAGATTCAGGGAACCGGCAATATTGTTTTCATAGTAGGTCAGCGGAATCTGCACGGATTCACCCACAGCTTTGTATCCAGCAAAGTGAATGACCGCATCAATCGGATTCTCCGCAAAGATCCGTGCCAGTCCTTCCGGATCCAGCAGATCGACCTGATAGAACTTCGGCTTCTTCCCGGCAATCTGTTCGATCCTGTCCAGAACCTTGATGGAAGAATTGTAAAGGTTGTCCATCACAACAACATCATACCCTGCTTCGATCAGCTCCACGCAGGTATGGGAACCGATATAGCCCGTTCCGCCTGTTACAAGAATCGTCTTCATATACTTTACCTCCCTGTGACCAGTCTCAGAATATCCTGGAATGTAACATACAGCATCAGTGTGATCAGCAGTGCCCAGCAGGCAGCGATGATGATCATCCTGGCCCTTTCACTCAGTTTCCTTCCGGCAATCGCCTCCACAACGTTCAGAACGATCTGTCCGCCGTCCAGTACCGGAAGCGGCAGAAGATTGAAGATTCCGACGTTCAGGGACAGTTCCGCCATCAGGAACAGATAGCTCAGAATTCCGTAGGACGCGTATTCTTCCGTCGCATTGTAGATGCCGACAGGACCGCTCAGCTGATTCAGACCGCGGCCCCTCAGCAGACGGCCAAGCGTCCTGCCCATCAGCCGGCAGACCATGCGCATGTCCTCCAGTCCGTATTTCCAGCAGTTGAGGACATTCACATCCTCGACCTTCCTGTCCTGGGATGTGATGCCGATGACATAGCGCTGTTCTTCCTCAAGCCAGTCCGGAATCACGGTATAGGTCTGCCGGGTTCCGTCCCGCTCGGCAACGATCGTCAGTTCACTGCCTTCGTTCTCCGTCAGGAATACCTGAATATCCGTATAGGATTCCGGTACCATGGTGCTGTCTCCGGCGGAAAGGGACAGGATCCGGTCACCTTCCTTGAGACCCGCACGTTCCGCGGGAAGTCCCTCCATCAGTGAACCGATGACCGGCTCCGGTGATTTTACATAATAACCGTACCCGAGATTCACCAGGGAAA
>JAFWJP010000293.1 GCA_017514645.1 Solobacterium sp.
CTAATCATGGCCTATACGGTGACTAAGCTGCCGTTCTCACTGCGGATGATCAAAGCATCCTTCTATTCCATTGATGAAGAACTGGAAGATGCCGCAAAGAACCTCGGGGCCAGTCCGGTATATACCTTCCTGCGGGTGAAACTTCCGATCATTCTTCCGAGTGTGCTGGCAGTATTCGCTCTGAACTTCAATTCACTGTTCACGGAATATGATATGTCAGCGACATTTGCGTCAACGTACGGCACGTCATATGCGATGGTCATTCAGTCCATGTGCCGGGAAGAAGGTCTTTACGGATACAATGTCAACGCTTCCGGAAGAAGATGTGCGTCCACGGTATTCATCATGATCATTTCCGGTATCATTCTGTACCTGGTGTACGGTGTCGGTGCACGTGATCTGAGTGAGCGCCTTGCTGCAAGGAAGAAGCGGAGACAGTGGCTTGAACGCATTACCGGTGTATTCCGGAGAAAGGCGGAACAGGCATGATCCGCAGTATTCTGTTTGACATGGGGAATGTTCTGATCCGCTTCGAACCGAAACTGTTCATACAGCGGGCAGGGCTGACCGGTGAGGATGCGGAACTGATCTTCCGGGAATTGTTCCAGAGTATTGAATGGGTCGGCTGTGACCGGGGTACCTGGAAGGAAGAAGAGGTGGTGGCCCGGGTATCACGTCGTGTCCCTGAACGGCTGAGAGGCTGTCTGGAGCCTCTGGCATGTGCGTGGAATCATCCGGAGGATCAAGTGCCGGGCATGCAGGATATCGCTGCAGAACTGGCTGAAAACGGCTATCAGCTGTATCTTCTGACCAATGCCGGCACCAGGCACAGATCATACTGGTCAACGTTTCCTGCAGCCGCATGGTTTCCGGAAGATCATGTATTCCGTTCAGCAGATCATCATCTGCTGAAACCGGAAACGGAATTCTACCGGAAGGCTCTGGAATCCTTCGGCCTGAAAAAGGAAGA
The DNA here is from genome assembly GCA_017514645.1 of Solobacterium sp. Taxonomy (GTDB): domain Bacteria; phylum Bacillota_I; class Bacilli_A; order Erysipelotrichales; family Erysipelotrichaceae; genus Bulleidia. Next base: position 971 of record JAFWJP010000293.1, read on the forward strand.
GTGTCTCTTCATCGACGACAATACAGCCAATGCGGAAAGTGCCTGGATGTACGGAATTGATTCCATCGTGTTCCACGGTGATGCCGGGGAACTCCGTAGGAAACTGGCGGAAAAGGGCATCCGGATCCGCTACTGATAGAAAAGCAGTTTTCCATCAAAGGAAAACTGTTTTCCTTTACGGCAAATATGTAATGGGCTTCTGAGCAACAAAGATGATCCAGCGGCAGATATATTTTCTGCCGGTCCGGGATGTTTTCCGGAACACCGCTCGGAAAATCAGTTATGATAGATTTACGTGTTTGCTGAAACCGGAGGAGACTGACCATGGAATTGTTCGATCTATATACCTATGACGGCAGAAAGACAGGGGAAACGATTCAGCGGGGAACAAATGCACCCGCAGGAAGATACCGGTATATCGTTCATATCGTCGTTTTCAACAGTCTTGGTGAGATGCTGATACAGCAGCGGCAGCCGTTCAAGACCGGCTGGTCGGGTATGTGGGATGTCAGTGCCGGCGGATCGGTCATAGCCGGGGAAACGGTGCAGCAGGGCGCAGAACGGGAAGTCCGGGAAGAGCTCGGGCTGGAAATCTCTCTTGATGGTGTCGTACCGTCGCTGTGTCTGCGCTTCAACGAAGGGTTCAACGAGATCTACATCGTGAATGCCGATCCGGATCTCAATAAACTGCAGCTGCAGCCGGAAGAGGTCCGGCAGGTAAAATGGGCAGGCAGGGATGAGATCCTGGACATGATCGACAGGGGTGTGTTTGTAACATACAACAAAAGCTTTATCGAACTGCTGTTTCACTTCCGGGATAATAATGATATATTTCAGGCAGAAGATCCGACCGGACAGAATGGAGAAACCGTATGGGAACAGGAATCGTAGTAGTAGGGGCAGTATTCGTTGATGTGAAGGGCTATCCGCTGAGCCAGTTTATTCCCGCAGGACGCAATGTCGGGCGTGTTGTGCAGGTTCACGGCGGTGTCAGCCGGAACGTTGTGGAGGATATCGCGAACGTGGAACTGAGACCGACGTTTGTCTCTGTTGTCGGGGAGGACGGAATCAGTGCCGATGTCATTGACAAGCTCAAGCGGCACAAGGGCAACACGAATTATATTGCGCGTGAGGAAGACGGGCTTGGTACATGGCTGGCGATATTCGACAATTCCAATGATGTTGTGGCGTCGATATCCAAACGGCCGGACCTGAGCGCCATCAAGGATCTGCTGGACACGTACGGGGATGAGATCGTCTCCCAGTGTGACAGTATCGTTGCGGAGATCGATATGGAATCGGACATCATCCGCAGGCTGTTTGATCTTGCTGAGAAATATCACAAGGAGATCTATGCCGTCGTATCCAATATGTCGATTGCGGTGGAACGAAGGGATCTGATCAAGCAGACCGGATGCTTTGTCTGCAATCAGCAGGAAGCCGGTATCTTCTTCTCCCAGGAATTCGATGATCTTACGGAAGAGGAAATGGTGGAAGTCGCCAGGGAAAAGGTACAGCAGGCGCAGATCCGCAAGCTTGTCATTACGATGGGAGAACGCGGAGCTGTCTATGCGGATATCAACGGGAATCATGGGTTTGTACCGCCGCAGAAAGTGGATGTGATCGATACAACAGGCTGCGGTGATGCCTTCTTTGCCGGAGTTGCCATTGGTCTGACCTACGGGAAAACCCTGCAGGAAGCCTGTGAGATCGGTACAAGACTTGCGGCGTCGGTCATTGCGACCAAGGAAAATGTCTGCCC
>JAFWJP010000294.1 GCA_017514645.1 Solobacterium sp.
GATGAAGCGAGAGCGGCTGAGGAGAATCTGAGTGATCATGTGACGAGGGTCCTGAATTTCCCGACGACCTGTGTCATCTATCCGTGGGAAGTTGCGATTGCAAGTACGGAAGTTGCGGTAAACAACGGTGTGGAACTGTATCTGAATCATGCATGCACCGGGATCGATCGTACGGAAAACGGCTATATCGTTCACACAGCGGAACGTGATCTGGAGACCAGGCTTGTCATCAACTGCGCCGGTATCTTTGCGGATGAGATCTACGCAATGGTTGGTACACCGGATTTTGAGATCACGCCGCGCAAAGGTGAATACTACGTTCTGGACAATACGGTCCACTTTGTGAAGCATATTATCTTCCCTGTGCCTTCCGACAAGGGAAAGGGAGTTCTTGCCGTACCGACGGTCTACGGGAATACACTGCTCGGTCCGAACAGTGATTTCAGCGATCCGGATATCTCCAATACACCGGAGGGTCTGGCCTATGTTCACAACAACATCGAAAAGACGATGAAGAACGTACCGTTCAATATGTCCATCCGGGCATTTGCCGGTCTGAGACCGACAAGCACGCGCCATGATTTCATCATCGAAGAAGCGAAGGATGCACCAGGATTCGTCAACATCGCCGGGATTGAATCACCGGGTCTGGCAAGTGCACCGGCCATAGTGGACTATGCCATTGAGAAGATCCTGAAACAGAAACTCACGTTCGAAACAAACGAGAACGCTGTGATGACCCGGAAGCGTCCGGTCGTCATGAATGAACTGAGCCCGGAGGAGAAGGCGGAGATGATCCGCCGCAATCCCGCCTATGCGAATATCATCTGCCGCTGTGAACAGATCAGCGAAGCGGAGATCGTCGACTGCATCCACAGATCGTGCGGTGCCCGTACGGTCAAGGGTGTCAAGAAACGTGTACGGCCGGGAATGGGCAGATGCCAGGGAGGCTTCTGCGAACCAAGGGTCGCAGCGATCCTGGCAAGGGAACTCGGGATCTCCATGCTGGATGTTGTACTGGACGGACCGGGATCCCGGATCCTGGTAAAGGAGAACCGGTGATGAGGAAATACAGCGCGGTGGTGATCGGCGGCGGCAGTGCAGGTCTTGCGGCCGGTATCACTTTGAAGGAAAACGGAATCGATGATGTTCTGGTCATCGAGAAGGATGATATGGTGGGAGGAATCCTGAACCAGTGTATTCACAACGGTTTCGGTCTGCATACCTTCCATGAGCAGATGAGCGGTCCGGCATATGCTGAACGCTTCATGATCCGGGCGGAGGAAGTCGGTCTGGATATCAAGCTGAACTCCATGGTTACGCATATCCATCCGGACCGTACGATCGAATACGTCAACAGGGATGAGGGATATGTAACGATCCAGGCGGATGCGGTGATCCTGGCGGTCGGCTGCTATGAAAGAAACCGCGGTGCGCTGGCCATTCCCGGCCAGAGACCGGCAGGTGTCTTTACGGCCGGACAGGCTCAGCGCTATCTGAACATTGACGGCTATATGGTCGGCAGGAAGGTATTCATCCTGGGATCGGGCGATATCGGTCTGATCATGGCCAGAAGGATGATGCTGGAAGGCGCAAAGGTCTACGGTGTTGCGGAGATCATGCCGTATTCCAACGGACTGCCCAGAAATATCAAACAGTGTCTTGAGGACTTTGATATCCCTCTGTATCTGAACCATACCGTAACGAATATCTACGGCAAGGACAGGGTGGAGCGGATCGAAGTATCCAAGGTGGATGAAAAGATGCAGCCGATCAAGGGCACCGAAATGTACTTCGATGTAGATACGCTTCTGCTGAGCGTCGGTCTGATTCCGGAGAATCATCTGGGAGACGCGGCGGGCATTGAGATGGACCCGCGCATCAAGGGACCGTCCGTAGATGAAAACTACATGTGCAGCATCGATGGCTTCTTTGCCTGCGGCAACGGTCTGCATGTTCATGACCTGGTCGATTATGTTACGCTGCAGGCACAGAGAGCCGCACTCGGCGCCGTTCATTACCTGAAGAACGGACCGGCCGAAGAAAAAGCAGTTAAGGCGGTTCCCGGAAACGGTATCCTGTATACGGTACCGGCGAGGATCCACCCGCATCATATCGACAAGACCGTAGAGTTCTTCTACCGTATCCGGAAACCGATGGATGAAGCCGTCATTACGGTAAAGTGCGGGGACCGGGTGCTGCGGCGGCAGACGAAGAAGTATCTGGTGCCGAGTGTGATGGAACGGATGATGTTTGCCGGCAGGCAGCTGGAAGATGTTGACGGTGACATTACATTTGAAGCAGAGGAGGTCATACATGACTGAGACAAAGCAGCTGACCTGTGTCGGATGTCCTGCGGGATGCAGGATCACGATCGAAATGGAAGGCGGAGAGATCCTCAGCATTGCAGGGAATACCTGTGATGTCGGTGAACAGTATGCCCGTCAGGAAGCCATCATGCCGATGCGCATTCTGACGTCCACGGTCAAGGTGACGGACTGCCCGTACCGTGTGCTGCCGGTCACGACCGACAGGGAGATCCCGCTGAAGATGATCGATCAGGCGATGGAAATCATCCGTACAACGGTCGTGAAAGCACCGGTATCCTTTGAACAGGTGATCATTGAGAATCTCCTGGATACCGGGGCGAATGTCATTGCGTCCCGGTCTCTGCCGGCATTGCATTGAATACGGAGTCCTTTCTGCGGAAGGGACTTTTTTCATGTGTACGGACAGTGTTACAATGCAATCGCGGTTATCGCAGCAAAGAGGTTGTATATGAATCAGAAAGTCTACAGAATCGGTATCGTCAAATACACCGACCATGCATCTCTGAACAGGATCGAAACCGGTATCAAAGCCGGACTGGATCAGCTGTCGCAGAAGTACGGAACCAGACTGGACTACAACGGGCTTGTCTATGACGGACAGGCTGATACGGAACGGATGAAGGAAATCGGCAGAAAACTGGCAGAGGAGCGCGTAGATCTTGTCGTGAGCATTGCGACACCGCCGACGGCTGCGATGAAGCAGACACTGGAAGAAGCGGGGATCCCTATGATCTTCCGGGCGGTATCCGATCCGATCAGTGCGGGTGTCATTGAATCGTTTGAACATCCCGGCAGGCTGATTACGGGTACATCGGATTCTCTGGACGGTGCGGAGCTGGCAGGGGTCATGTGCAGGATCCTGCCGGACATAAAGAAGGCCGGACTGCTCTACAGTAAAGAAGAGTTCTCTTCGATCATTCCCATCAAGGAAGCGAAGGAATACCTGGAGAACGCCGGTATTGCATGGGTCGAAGCGACACCGGGCAGTATATCCGAGGTAAAGGCTGCAGCAGAAGAGCTGATTGCCCAGGGCGTACAGGCTGTACTGACGCCGACGGACAATACGATCATGAGCGCAGAACTGGAGATCTCGCCGGTGTTTACAGAAGCCGGGATTCCGCAGTTCACCGGATCCCATGCCTTTACGATCAACGGTGCGTTCATGGGACTGGGAAGTTCCTATCATGACAGTGATATTGCGTACATGGGGCTGGTGGAGGATCTGCTGTTCAAGGGGAAAGATCCGTATGATATGCCGGTCATCCGTGATCCGCATTCCTTCTCCGCCTTCAACAACCAGGTCCTTGATGTACTCGGCTATGACCGGAACCAGCTGGAACAGAGGGTCGGCGGACTCGGCATGAAGACGATGTTCCTGGATACACAGGAAGAATTCGGCGAAGACAGCGACGTCTGAGAACGGAACAGAACCCGCAGGAAACTGCGGGTTTTATTCTGCAGAGGAAATATCGGTTCCGGTACGCAAGAAATTTTCATGAAATAATAGTGTACAAGCGCTTACATGCATTGACGTGGTTTTTGTCTTTTTGTTAGAATTCAACCGTAACCTATCCCGGGGCAGAAAGCCCCCGAACAACTGATCGCCGACCAGGCAGGAAAGTACCACGGTCGGTTTTGTATTTTTGAGGGATGATATGAAAAAAGTCGGAATTGTCATGGGTTCCAGATCTGATCTGCCGATCGCGGAGAAAGCGGTCGGTGTACTCAAAGAGTACGGTGTTCCATTTGAAATGCGCATTCTGTCCGCTCATCGCTGTCCTACCGAAGCAAAGCAATTTGCTGAAGAGGCACGCGGGGGCGGATTTTCTGTTCTGATCGCTGCCGCGGGTATGGCAGCGCACCTGGCAGGAGCGCTGGCGGCGAATACAACGCTGCCGGTCATCGGGATTCCGTGCCGGTCTTCGGGATCGGACGGAACGGATGCACTGCTGTCGACGGTCATGATGCCGTCGGGGATCCCGGTGGCGACGGTCGCCATTGACGGAGCAAAGAACGCTGCACTGCTGGCAGTGCAGATCATGGCTGTTGAGGATGCGGATCTGGCGGAAAAACTGGAAAAAGCGAGAGAAGCCGGGAGACAGAACGTGCTTGCGGCGGATGAAGAAATACGGAATCGGTTTGCAGAATGAACGGAGGAAAAGAAATGAAACTGGTTTACACGGGAAAAACGAAGAATGTATTCGAACTGGAAAACGGCAACTACCTGCTGAAGTTCAAGGATGACGTCACAGGAAAAGACGGTGTCTTTGATCCGGGAGAGAACTCCATCGGTCTGACGATCGAGGGTGTCGGTGATGTGAATCTCCGCATGACGGACTACTTCTTCAAAAAGATCAACGCAGCGGGCATCCGTACACACTTCGTTCAGGCAAACTTCGATGATACGACAATGGAGGTCCTTCCGGCCAAGGTGTTCGGCAAAGGACTGGAAGTCATCTGCCGCAGAAGAGCGGTCGGAAGCTTCATCCGCCGTTACGGTGATTATATTGAGAGCGGTGCTGAGCTGCCTTACTACGTGGAAATGACGTTCAAGAACGATGAGAAGGGTGATCCGCTGGTCACGAAGGAAGGTCTGATCGTCCTCAATATCATGACAGGTGAGCAGTATGACAAGATCGCGGAAATGACACGTGAGATCACGAAGATCGTCGCGGATGATATGGCGGAAAAGGGCATGGAGCTCTACGATATCAAATTTGAATACGGTTATGACGCAGACGGCGAAGTAATGCTGATCGATGAGATTGCTTCGGGCAATATGCGTGTCTACAAGGACGGCGAATACATCCAGCCGATGGAACTCTCTTCGCTGTTCTTCAGATAATGGGCGGATTCTTCGGCGCAGTATCCCGCCGCAGCGTTGTTCTGGATACCTTCTTCGGCACCGATTATCATTCCCACCTGGGTACGCGTTACGGCGGCATGGTGGTCTTTGATGCGGAAGAAGGTTTCCGGAGAGCAATCCATCATATCGACAACGCCCAGTTCCGGACCAAATTCGAACAGGATCTGCCGGAATTCAAGGGAACATCGGCAATCGGCTGTATTTCGGATGCGGATCCGCAGCCGCTGCTGGTGCGTTCCCATCTGGGCATGTATGCTGTCTCGACCATCGGCATGATCAACAATGCCGAAGAACTGATCAGCCGCTATTTTTCGGACCATGGGCATCAGTTCATGTCCATGTCAAGCGGAAAGGTCAACCAGACGGAACTGACCGCGGCACTGATCAACGAGAAGGATGATTTTGTGTCGGGAATCCGGCATGCACAGGAGGTCATTGAGGGTTCGATGACGATCCTGCTGCTGTTGTCGGACGGCTCGATCATCGCTGCACGCGATCTGATGGGACGGCTGCCGGTACTGATCGGACGGGATGAGAACGGGCATTGTGTCTCATTTGAATCGTTTGCCTATCAGAAGCTGGAATATGCGAAAGCGTATGAACTGGGACCGGGAGAGATCGTGCATATTTACGCTGATCGTTTCGAGATCCTGCAGCCAAGACGGGACAAGATGAAGATCTGTGCGTTCCTGTGGGCGTACTACGGGTATCCGAACAGTGACTATGAAGGAGTCAATGTGGAAGTCATGCGCTACCGCAACGGGGCATCGATGGCAAGGACGGAGATGGAGAACGGTACACTGCCGGATGTGGACTACGTGGCCGGGATCCCTGATTCCGGTGTACCGCATGCCATCGGCTATTCCAATGAGTCGCATAAGCCGTTTGCGCGTCCGTTCGTGAAATATACGCCGACATGGCCGAGATCCTTCATGCCGCTGCATCAGGAAGAGCGCAACCGGATCGCCAAGATGAAACAGGTTCCGGTCAATGAACTGATCGAAGGAAAAAAACTGCTGTTCGTGGATGATTCGATCGTCAGGGGTACACAGCTCCGGGAAACCGTAAACTTCCTGTATGAGAGCGGTGCGGAGGAAGTACATATGCGGGCAGCCTGTCCGCCGCTGATGTTCAGGTGCAGGTTTCTGAACTTCTCCCGGGCGGAATCCGAGATGGATCTTCTTGCCCGGCAGATCGTACGGGAGCTGGAAGGTGAAGAAGGTGACAGGCATCTTGAGGAATACGCTGACGCAAGGACGGAACGCGGGCAGTGTCTGCTGAAGACGATCTGCAAACGGTTCGGGTTCTCTTCCCTGGGCTATCAGGGAATCGATGAAATGCTTGCGGCGATCGGTCTGGATAAGGAGCAGGTCTGTACGTACTGCTGGACGGGAAAGGAATAATATGGCGAAATCTCATTCGGCTTCCTACGCTGCTGCCGGTGTCAATATCGAAGCAGGGTATGAAGGTGTCCGCCTGATGGCGGAAGATGTAAAGCGTACACGGATCCCCGGTGTTCTCTCGGATATCGGGGGTTTCGGCGGGCTTTTTCAGCCGGATCTTTCCGGTATGGAAGCGCCGGTCTTCGTCTCGGGTACAGACGGTGTCGGTACGAAGATCAGGATCGCTCAGCTTCTGGATAAACATGATACGGTCGGGGTCGACTGCGTTGCAATGTGCGCGAATGATATCGTGTGCTGCGGCGCCCGGCCTCTTTTCTTCCTGGATTACATCGCTCTGGGAAAGAATGATCCGGTCAAGGTTGCGTCCATTGTCTCCGGTGTTGCGGAGGGCTGTGTACAGTCCGGCTGCGCACTGATCGGCGGTGAGACGGCGGAACATCCGGGCGTGATGGCGGCGGATGATTATGACCTCGCCGGCTTCTGCGTCGGTGTTGTTGACCGGAAGGATATTATTGTGCCGGAAATGGTGCAGGAAGGAGATGTACTGATCGCGCTGGCTTCGTCCGGCATTCATTCCAACGGATATTCATTGGTCCGGAAGGTATTTGATGTGGAGCATGCGGATCTTTCGGCCTATGAGGAACGGCTGGGAATGACGCTCGGGGAAGCACTGCTGATGCCGACGAAGCTGTATGTGAAACCGGTGCTGGCGGCAATCAAGGCTGCAGAGGTACACGGAATCAGTCATATCACCGGCGGCGGATTCTTTGAGAACATCCCGCGGATGATGCCGGAAGGTCTGTGCGCAGAAGTGCAGAAGGACCGGATCCGGATTCCGGAAATCTTCCGGATAATCGCGGAAAAAGGCAGTGTACCGGAACGGGATATGTTCAATACCTACAATATGGGAATCGGAATGATCATGGCAGTATCGCAGGAGACAGCGGAAGCTGCGCTGGAGGCACTGGCGGGCAGCGGTACAGATGCGTATATCGTCGGCAGGGTCACTGCCGGGAAAGAGAAGTTTGCACTATGCTGAAGACAAGGATCGCAGTATTTGTCTCCGGGGGAGGCACCAACCTGCAGGCATTGCTTGATGCGCAGAAGAGCGGGATTCTGAAGAGCGGGGAGATCGTTCTGGTCATATCGAACATGAAGGGGGCATATGCGCTGGAACGGGCCAGGAATGCCGGTGTGGACGCTGTCGCAGTCACGCGCAGGGAATGCGGTTCACAGGCGGCGTTTGAGGCGAAGATCAGTGAATACCTGAAGGAGTACGGTGCGGAGATGATCGTTCTGGCAGGGTTCCTGAACATTCTGACGGGAGATTTTACGTCACAGTGGCCAAAGCGCATCATCAACATTCATCCGGCGCTCATTCCTTCCTTCTGCGGGAAGGGTATGTACGGTCTGAAGGTTCATGAAGCAGCGCTGGCCAAGGGTGTCAAGGTCAGCGGAGCGACCGTGCACTATGTCAATGAAATACCGGACGGTGGAGAGATCCTGCTGCAGAAGGCAGTGGATGTCAAGGAAGGAGA
>JAFWJP010000295.1 GCA_017514645.1 Solobacterium sp.
ACAAGGAACTGACCGGACTCGGTATTGAACATGTTGTCATTCCTCACGGTGGTATTCTCGGCAAGATCAAGGGACCGAAGGAAGGAAAGACCGTTCTGCTGAGAGCGGATGTGGACGCGCTGCCGGTACAGGAGACCGAGTGTGCGCTGAACAATGTTCCGCGTGCTGTCCGTTCCGAAAACGACGGTGTCATGCATGCCTGCGGTCACGACGGACATATGGCGATGCTGCTGGGTGCCGCAAGGGTCCTGCTGGAGAAGAAGGATGAGATCGAAGGTACGGTCTATCTGTGCTTCGAACGCGGTGAAGAAATGACCGGAAACGTGAAATACATCTTTGCCTACATGGACAAGGAAGGCATCACGGAAACAATCGACAGCTGCTGGGGCATTCACCTGCTGTCCACGCTGGAAACAGGAAAAGTCGCTGTCAACGATACGAACATGATGGCCGGTGCGCTGATGTTCGATGTAACGCTGACAGGCAGAGGCGGACATGGTTCCAGACCGGATCAGTCCGTTTCTCCGATCGACGCATTTGCGGCGATCTACCAGGGTATGGAAGGTATCCGCATGCGCAAGATCGATCCGTATACACCGCTGACGGTTTCCATCGGACGTCTCGAAGGAGGCAAGACCTGGAACGTAATTCCGAACGACTGCCGATTTGCCGGTTCCGTTCGTTTCTTCGACCGTGAAGGTGCCGCAATGGTCTTCTACAACGAGTTCAAACGACTGATCGAGGATACCGCTGATGCCTATGGCTGCACCGTTACGTTCAACAGCTATGCCCTGCCGGGATTCGCTGTCGTCAACGATACAGAATGCGCGCAGTTTGCCAGAAAGGTGCTGAAGGAAGAAATGGGCGATGATGTCATCGATTACGCTGAGCCGTGGATGGCTTCCGAATCCTTCTCCCAGTACATCCGTCAGTGGCCGGGCGTCTTCTGCTTTATCGGTATGAAGAATCCGGAGAAAGGTGTCGGCGCTGCGCATCACAATGAATACTTTGACATCGATGAAGATGTTCTCGTCAAGGGCGCAGCCGGTGCAGCAACCTATGCGCTGGAGTTCCTGAAGAGCGATATCGACAACTCCAGGAAGCCGCATATGAGACACATCGATCAGCTGAGAGCGACAGGCAAGAAGGATGATCTGAAAGCTCTCTACGGTGTAGACGAATAAGCATTTCACAGAGGGGATGATCCCCTCTTTTTATTATGGAAAGGAAAACCCGGAGGATCGCTCCTCCGGGTATTTCTGTGCTTTGGTTCGGAGATCAGAATGCGCCGGTGTAGCCGGTCATGGTCAGGAAGACCATGATGACAGCCGCAATCAACAGCATCACCAGTACTCTTGGGAATGCCCACTTGAACCACTTCGGATAGTCAATACCGCACATTGCGAGCGAACCGACGGTCCAGCCGAGAACCGGCGATATGATGTTCGTAAAGCCGTCACCGAACTGATATGCCTGAACGATCAGTTCTGGATGCATCTGCAGGACTTCACCAATCGGTTTAATGATCGGGACAAGGATCGCTGCCTTGGAGGATGCGGACGGGATGATCGGGTTGATCAGCGCGATGACCAGCATCATACCGACGGAAGAGATCCATCTCGGCAGATTCATCAGAGGACGTGTAATGACGTAGACGATCGTGTGCAGAACGTTGCCCATGCCCAGAACCAGGGATACGGAACGTGCCATACCGATGACGAAGCCGACGAATGCCATGCCTGCCAGGCCTTTGACGAAGGAAGCACCCATCTGGTCCCAGCTCATGCCGTTGACCAGACCGATAATCGTCGCAATGACCATGAAGACGAAGCACTGCATGGTAAACAGATCATAGCCGAAGATCGCTGTACCGTTCATACCGTACCAGACGATGAACAGATACTGTCCGACGAACAGGATCAGTGTTACAATCATACGCCAGTCGATGACAACATCTGTCGTCAGGACCTTGCCGTCATCCACTTCCTCATCCGGCTTGAAGCTTTCGCCGAACAGCGGGGACTTTGTCGGATCTGCCTTGATCTTCTTCGCATACTGCAGCGTCATGAACAGACCGGCAAGCATCATGATGTTCATGATGACAAAACGTGTACCGAAGCCGGCATACGGACGGGTCTCCATCAGTACCTGGACCGTGAACATCTTGTTCGGTCCGGTACCGAAACCGATCAGTGTTGCGAATGTCGTAACCATCATCGCAACAAAGCCGTCCATCTTCATCTTCTTTGCAAATGCGACACCGACAGGAACAATCGCAATCAGTGCGTCAGATCCGCCGAAACCGCCGAGGTAGACCATCAGGCAGAACAGGATGGAGATCAGCAGTGTATCGCCTTTGCCCTGCAGTTTGACGATTGCCCAATCAAGCAGTTTATCAAATGTCTTGGTATCAAGGAAGATCTGGATCGTCGCACCACCGACCATAACGATGAACGCAATGGTTGCGGAACCAGTCAGACCCGGGAAAATCTGCAGGAGCGCCTTCAGCGGATTGACCGGTGTCTGGTATCCGAGATAGTTGAACTTGTCACCAAGGATGGCGCCGGTTTCAGGATCTGTTCCGAACGCACCGGCAGGAATGATGTAGGTTGCCAGTGAGCAGATCAGAAGAAGGATGATCATCAGCCACAGCATATGCGGCATTTTGAAGCCTTTTTTCTTCGGCTTCGTTTCAGGGGTGTCTTTCTTTTCAGACATGTTATGCTCTCCTTTTCTTGTTAAAATGTCAAGCCGTCCCTCTTTACGACTTCAACACCGTTCTGCAGCGTATCAGCGTACACCGCCGTTTTCTTCGACTGCTGCAACGTACTTCAATGTCGACAGCATACCGAGCTTCAGAACGCTCTCATCAATGTCGAAGAAGGAATTGTGGTGGGCGGCTCCGGAACCGTATTCCGGATTATTGATACCGACGAAGCAGAATACACCCGGATACTTGCTCAGATACATCCGGAACGATTCGGATGCATACCAGGGATCGCATCTTGTGATCGTACCTTCCGGAAGGACTTCCGGCAGTTTCGATTCTGCCAGCAGTGCGGCCTTTTCATCGTTGATGACCGGCGCACCCGGTGCCTTCATCCGGGAGAAGTCGACCGTACAGTGGTGCATGGCAGCTGTATGCTCCGCAGTTTCCTTCACGATGCGCAGGGCTTTTTCCCCTTCCGCAACGGAGAAGAAGCGCATAGAGCCGATGACCGTCGCCTTGTCCGGGATGACATTTCCTGCTTCTCCGCCGATGATGCCGGTCAGTCCGAGCGTTACCGTCTGGTTGGCATCGATCTGGTTGGCAAACGCGACCGCAATGTTGTTATACCAGTTGGACGCACAGTAGACCGGGTTGATCGACTGGTCAGGACGTGATCCGTGTCCGCCCTTGCCGAGGAAATCGAAGTTGATGCCCAGGGCACCGGCCATTCTCGGACCGGGCTGTACGGATACCTTTCCGCTTGCCAGACCGGCATAGACGTGGATGCCCCAGACGGTATCGATCTCATATTTGGACAATGCCCGGATCATCTGCTGGATGCCGCCTCCGACCTCTTCACCCTGCTCAAAGCAGAAGTATATGATGCCGTTCAGCTGATCCTTATGCTCTGCCAGAGCCTTCATCGACCCCAGCAGCATCGCCATATGTCCGTCATGTCCGCAGGCATGACAGCGGTTTTCCGGTGTACCGGAGATACAGGTCCTGGGATGTGCCAGGTTGTTCGGTTCCTCCGGCATCGGCAGTGCGTCAATATCCGAACGCAGCGCAATATGCGGTCCGGGTCTGCCGGTGTCGAGGACAGCGATCAATCCTGTACTGTCTTCCACTTCTTCATAGGGAAGACCTGCTTCCTTGATCTTCTCAATCAGGAAAGCACGTGTTTTGAACTCTTCACCGCTGATCTCGGGAATGGTATGGAGATACCTCCTCGTTTCGATCACATAGGATTCGAGTTCGTCGGCGACTTTTTTGATCAACTCATTGTCCATCATATTGAATCACCTCGCTTTGCAATGATTTGATACAGGAAAGTCCTGTTCAGTGCTTCTTGTGATTGCTTAATGCTATGATCTCTCCTGCTCTCTGCACTGCGCCTTTGGCACCGAGAAATGCCGCAATGAGCATCGGTGCAGCGAACACTGCCCGCATCGGTGTGGGATCATTCACAAAACCCTGCACCGCTGTGATGCACATGTAGTACACAAAAGGAATACTGACGATGATGATAATGATATCCGCCTTGATCTGATCCGAAGGATTGCTTTTATCAGGATTGAAAAACGCAAAAACCGGATCTTCTTTCGAACGATTGTTTGTCTCGTTATCTTTTTTCATACAGTCCCTTGTCTGTTTTTTTCATAATAGCACCGGATTCCGGTAATCGTTCACGGGAAAATGAAAACTGCAGATGTTTTTCTGCAGTTTCATGTTTTAAGTCCGTTCAGATCCGGTACAGAGGTGTAAGCTCGATGCTGCTGAGTTCTTCTCTGCAGCGTTTGATCCTCTCCTCCGGTCCTTCGACGAGATACCACACGGCTCCTTCAGCACCTGCGACACCGCCGGCTGCGAGGATCTCCGCTTCAACGCCCCAAAGATCACGGAAGGCATCGATCTCGGTTACGACCTGTCCGCAGCCCTTGAACATCCGCAGTCCGGCGTCATGGTTCATCCCGATTAATTCGTCGATGGACCGCCCTACCCGTTTTTCCGTACCTACGGGATGGATGACTGCGGCACCTTGTTCGTGTGCCTGGTATACAGCGTTCATCGTTCCGCCGGTGGGATTGCCGATGAGGATCCCGCAGGCATGCTGATTCAGATCAAGCGCGTTGGCACCTTTGAACAGAATGTCTCCCGGTCCGAGTTCTGCGGCAATATCAAACACCGTCAGTCCCTTCTGCAGGACGCCTTTGACGATGATCGTGTCATCGTGCTGGGACGGCGGCAGGCTTGTGCCTTTCGGGACGGTAATGCCGCGGTTGTAGCCGGTGCTGCTGAACGGTTCGCCGATCTCTTTCAGAAGACGGTCGGCGATGTAGGCATTTCCGGTTCCTTTGATGATAGCAATGGTGTGTTCCTTCAGGGCTTTGCGCACGGTTTCAGAGTGTACCAGTGCTTCTGCGATCAGTGCCTTGCCGGCTGCCGGTGTCAGCAGGATCTGTGTTTTCATTACAGTCTGGATCTCCAGAAGTCCATGTTGGCCTGATCCTTGGCATCATAAAGCTTCTGGACCATGGCCTGTGCCCATCTCCAGGACTTGTGAGCTGCCGCTGCTGTGAAGTCATCGAGCAGAACTCTGGCAGCGTGTTCATCCACCGCTTTCAGCGAACGGTAGGCTTTGCGGATCTCCGGAATGATGTGCTGCCATTCTTCCTCCATCTGTTCGATCTCGGCATGTACCTTGTCTTCACAGAACGTGTAGTCGAATTCCATGACGTTCTGGAGGGTACGGAATGCCCAGTAGGCCAGGTTCGGGTCATAGCGGAATTCCCTCTCATCACTGTGGAAATGGGACAGGAGCGATGCATTCGGACCGACCCATTCGTAGCCTTCCGGCACCTTCAGCATTC
>JAFWJP010000296.1 GCA_017514645.1 Solobacterium sp.
TCCGCTTCTTCTCCGTTAACATAGACCTTATAGGTAAATCCTCTGACAACCTGGGAGTAACCACTGTAAACGACCGTATCGTTGTTTCCGATAATCTCTACCGTAACATCATCCTCCACAGGCTCTTCCGTAGGTTTCGGGTCCGGTTTCGGTGACGGAGACGGTGAAGGTATCACAGTCGGGACCGGTGAAGGTGCGGGAGACGGTACCGGTCTGATCGGCCTGATATACGGTCTTATGATATCCGGTGATGGTGATATAAGCGGCTCGATTACATCAAAGGAAGGTGTTGGTGAAGGAATCACCGGATGACCGCTCGGTTCCGGCGTAACGACCGGGATGATCTCCTCTTCCGGCTGATAAAGAATCACCGGCAGTGTAATCAGCAGCAATCCGGCAATGGCAAAAGGAAAACCCAGACGCTTGTAGTGCTTCGCCCCTTTGATGGGCTCATACGGTCTGGCTATCTCAGGATATGTGTTGTCGATTTCCCTGATCATAATCGCTTGTATGCTGATATCTGAAGAAAATCAGCCCGGTGATATCTTGTCTTTATCATAGCCAATGTACGTGATTTCAAGAGATGAATTTCCGAATATTCAATGAATGATCAGAAACGTACGGAAATCTGTGATACTGTTGAATCAGTAAAGGACAATGCTATGAAATTCAACGAACAAATCAATCATTATCTGAAGCTGACAAACACAACACAGAAGGAACTGGCAGATACTGCCGGACTGAGTACGTCCACCATCAGCCGCTACTGTTCCGGCAAAAAGGAACCATCCTACAGCAGTACGGAAATGAAGCAGATAGCGGCAGCCTTTGCCGGCATTGCTTCAGCAAGGAACATCGATCTTGGTTCCTATGAGGAAATACTGTCCGCTCTGCAGTCCTCATCACAGGATATGCTGCGTGTCGATTATGAAGTGTTCCTGTCCAATCTGAAATATCTGATGGATTATCTCAATGTCCGCAGCAGTGAACTGGCCCGCGGAATCCACGTTGATTCTTCAAACATCTCCAAGATCCTGTCCGGAACCAGCCATCCCGGAAATATCAATCATTTCATCTCTTCTGTAGCAGTCTACCTGGCTCACCGCTTCAGCAGCACCAATGACCGCCTGTCTCTGGCATCCCTGCTCGGGACCTCACCCGACGAACTCACACTGCCTCCGGCCGTACAGGACAGAATCGCACGGTTTCTCGGTTCACACCCGCGCGTTGAAGCAGATGATCCACTGCCGCATTTCCTGACGGTGCTGGACCAGTTTGACCTGAATGATTATCTGAAAAAAGTACATTTCGATGATATTAAGCTGCCCCCTGCCGTTCCCCATCTGACCAACCGGAAAGAGTACACAGGACTTCAGAGAATGATGGACAGCGAACTTGATTTCATCAGTACAACGATCATGTCACGGTCGATGGAAGACAGTATCCAGTACAGCGATATGCCCCTGGAAGAAATGGCTGCAGATCCGGAATTCATAAAGAAGTATATGATCGGCATGGCCATGATGCTGAAAAAAGGACTGCACTTCCATATCATTCACGATGTAAACCGGCCATTGCCGGAAATGATGATCGGTCTTGAAAGCTGGATCCCGCTCTACATGACCGGCCAGATCTCGCCTTACTATTTTCCCTCATCCCAGAACAGTGTATTCTGCCATCTGCTGAAAGTATCCGGCTCTGCCGCCCTGGAAGGTACGGCAATATCCGGAAACCAGAAAGACGGTAAATACATACTGTATCGGTCCAGGGAAGATATCGAGCACTGCAGGACCAGAGCCCGGCAGATGCTGGACAAAGCACAGATACTGATGGACATTTACCGCAGTGACCGCAGAGACCTTTACCATCAGCAGCTGGAATCGATCTACCGTGCTCCGAAGATCAGACTCATCTGTTCCTCCCTGCCGCTGATGTTCCTTTCCAGAGATCTCCTGAATGATGTACTGAATGATTCAGACCTCCCGCAGGAAGTGTTCAGCGTGATTATGACGTATTATGACCGGTTCCGTCCGTTGCTGATATCAATGCTTGAACAAAGCCGTATACAGCTCATTCTTCCGGAAACCACTGATGATGAGACGGGGCTTCCTCTTTCCCTTTCGGATCTCTTTCTGGAAGAGAGCGTTGTCCTGGATCAGCGCCGATCAGCTGCTGCAGTCAATGAACTGGAAGAACTGGCACAGAAGTATCCGTCATTTGAAACGGCATATGATCCGGATCCGGTATTCCGGAACACCAACATAACGATCATTGAGAACAAATACGTCGTTGTATCCAAAGAAAAATCCCCCGCGATTCACTTTGTGATCCATCACCGGAAAATGGTCCGTGCGTTTCAGGATTACAATCCGTATCATATGAACCATCAGAGTACCGGATCAGAGTGACCGGTGCTGACCATACA
>JAFWJP010000297.1 GCA_017514645.1 Solobacterium sp.
ACGTGAGCGTTTTCCTTGATGCACTCCTCAATGAGCTCGGCAGCGATGTTGATCTCAGCTTCCAGCTCGCTTAGCTCTCCCTCAAAGAATCGTAGTATACATAGATACATTTTGAACAAAACGCGATAATTATCTCCGACTTGATGATTATAGGCTAATCAAAATACCTTGGAATACTGCAGTCATTAAACCTAACGCAATATGCTTAGTAAATATCCTCGGGAGTCGAGTGGAAAAGTGTCCTGATGTACTGCAGATAATTTTGAAATATGCAATCTGAATGATCCTGAGTATGTACATGACAAATCAGATTAATGGATGAATGAGACCTTGCATGAACCATGTGAGGTCTTTTCTTATTCGTTGAAAGAATACTGTTTCCGGGTGTAAATTTAATGTATATATGTGATGTTTGTTGATGGGGGTTTTTTGTGGGAAAAGCGTTGTTGGCAAAACTGAAGGAGGCGCTGGTCTCCGTTCTGCCAGTCCTTGTGCTTGTCCTGACGCTTTCGTTTACATCCCTGGCTTCGATGACGGCGCATGAGAGGATTGTTTTTTCCGTCTGTGCGCTGTTTCTGGTGATTGGTATCGGTCTGTTCAATCTGGGGGCGATCTGGCTATGTCACCGATCGGAAGATATACCGGTGAGGGTCTGACGAAATCCAGAAAGCTCATGGTACTGGCGTGTACCTGTTTCTTCATGGGAGTGCTGATCACGGTTGCGGAGCCGGATCTCTCCGTGCTGGCGGGACAGATCAGTGATGTGGTCAATCCGACAGCGCTGATCGTGACGGTCGGTATCGGTGTCGGTCTGTTCCTGGTGACAGCGGTCGTCCGTATCGTAACGAAGACGGATCTCACATCGATGCTGCTGTTCTTCTATATGCTTCTGTTTGCGTTTGCGGCGCTGATGATTGCCAGAGGCGGTCAGCCGTATCTGCCGCTGGCGTTTGACTCCGGCGGTGTTACAACAGGACCGATCACGGTACCGTTTATCATGGCGCTGGGGCTCGGTATTGCCCAGACGCTGGGCGGCCGCAATGCCGGACAGAACAGCTTCGGTCTGATTGCGCTGTGTTCTGCCGGTCCGATCCTTGCGGTGCTGATCCTCAGCATTGCATCAGGAGGAGGAGCGATCGACTTTCCGCTGCCGGAGTATTCCGTCATGAAGTCCATCGGTCCGGAATTCTGGGCATTGCTGGGAGAGACATCCTGGGATGTCGCGAAGAGCCTGCTGCTGATGGTGATGTTCTTTGCCGGTCTGCAGCACTTTATTCTTCATCTTCCGCTGCAGAAACTGATCCAGATCGGGTTCGGGCTTGTGTTTGCGTTTGCGGGACTGGTCGTGTTCCTGGCCGCGGTGACGATCGGCTTCATGCCGGTCGGATATCAGATCGGCTATCAGATGGGAACTGTCAGTCCGCGCATGCTTGTATTGTTTGCGTTCATCATCGGCATGGTCGTCGTTCTGGCTGAGCCGGCAGTGCATGTACTGAACCAGCAGGTGGAAGAGGTGACCAACGGTGCGGTCACCCGCAGGCAGATGATGGTCGCGCTGTCTGTCGGTGTCGGTGTTTCCATCGGGCTTTCGGTGCTGCGCCTGCTGAAGGGTTTCTCTCTGCTGTACTATCTGATTCCGGGTTATCTGCTGTCGCTGGGGCTTTCGTTCTTTGTGCCGAAGCTCTATACAGCGATTGCGTTTGATTCCGGCGGTGTGGCGAGCGGTCCTCTGACCAGCAGTTTCATTCTGCCGATGGTCATCGGTGCCTGTGTTGCGCTGCGCGGGCCGGGATCGATCATGGAATATGCGTTCGGTGTTGTGGCGATGGTCGCAATGACACCGCTCATTACGATCCAGGCACTGGGATTCCGTTCCGTCGTTTCGGGCTTTATGCGCGAGAAGTCGGCGGTACGCAGGATCCTGTCTGCGGACGATGCACAGATCATCTATTTCGATTCGGAGGACTGATTCATGAGTGACAAGGATAACAGGAATATCGCTCCTGAAAAACTGGTGCTGCTGGTGACGGTGGTCCAGAAGGGAAAGGGTACCTTCTTCGCGGATTTTATCAAGACGTTTGATTCCAATCTTCAGGTCAGTATTGTCGGAACCGGAACAGCGGAAACCAATCTGGTTGAGTTCCTGGGTCTCAAGGACAATAAGCGCAGTATCGTCTTCAGCGTGCTGCGGGAGGACAAGGTCGATGCCTGTATGGAAGCGCTGCAGGACAGATTCCATACGGTAAACAATGATACAGGGATCTCGTTTGCGATGCCGCTGTCGAGTGTGATCGGCAAACTGAGCTACGGATTCCTGAGCAATGACGAAAGACTCGGAAAGGGGAACGCGTAATATGGAAAAACAGTTTGAAGCAGTATTCTGCGTCATCAATGCAGGATTCTCGGATACAGTGACATTTGCGGCAAGAAAGGCCGGTGCGGCCGGTGCTACGATCCTGAAGGGACACGGTACGACAAGGACTGAAGCTGAGGCAGCCTTCAATCTGACGATCCAGCCGGAAAAGGAAGTTGTGATCATCCTGGTACCGAAGGAGATCAAGGATGATGTACTGAAGCAGATCTATGCGACTGCCGGTCTGGAAAGCGAAAGCCATGGAATCGCCTTCTCCGTGCCTGTAACCAAGGTCGTAGGTCTGGAAGACTTTGCGGAAGAAACCGGGGAGAAAGCTGAATGAGGTTCTATCTGATCGACAGTGTTCTCCGGGACAGTTCAAAGGAAGAGTGTCTCAGCAGTGATCTGCCGAGGATCATCGTGGTCACCCGGGAAGAATGGGATGCGTATCATGATGAGCTGATGCCGGGAGTTGAACACAACCGGATCCCAGCGGTCATTCACAGTTCCAAGGCGGAAGAGCATTTCTACTGCCTGACGGGAACGTTCTCCGTACCGAACCGGAACAAGCCTTCATCAATAAAAGAGTCCTTTGCGTTTGTGATCGATCCTTCGGGAATGCTGATTGCGGACGATTCCGGGGCAGTCAACGGCTATCTGGCAAAGATCAAGGAAAACATGCACTGGAACCATCCCTGCCTTGAGCGTTTCATCTATGACTTTATGGATCAGATGATCGGCGGGGATGTTGAAATGCTGGAACGCTATGAACGTCGTCTTGATGAGATCGAGAAGGATATTCTTGAAGAGCGGGATTCGGAACGGCTGAAGCGGATGAGCAGCGTACGCAGTGATCTGCGGGAACTGCGGATCCATTATGAACAGCTGATCGATATGTGCCAGGAATTCGAGGAGAACACCAACGGTTTCTTCCAGGAAGAGAATCTGCGCTACTTCCACATGAGTACATCCCGGGTCGAACGGCTGTACAACAGTTCCGGATCCCTGCGGGATTATACGATGCAGCTGAATGATCTGTACCGGGCTCAGTCAGACCGCAAGCAGAACCGGATCATGACGGCTCTGACGGTCATTACGGCGATCTTCATGCCGCTGACGCTCATTGTCGGCTGGTATGGCATGAATTTCATCTATATGCCGGAACTGACATCCCCATATGGTTATCCAGCGGTCATCGTCGGCAGTCTGCTGATCGTGATTGTCGGGCTGGTCTATTTCCACAAGAAGAACTGGCTGTAAGCAAAACACAGATCCTGCTGTGCAGAAGATCTGTGTTTTTTTGTTATCTTTTGTCCTTGTCGATGAATTCCAGCAGGATCACAGCGGTACAGGCGGACAGCACCATGATCAGCAGCAGGATCCCCCAGCACTTCATGACGGTAGCGCTGCTGTAGAGATAGGCCGGATTGGTGTTGTAGGTTCCGGATTC
>JAFWJP010000029.1 GCA_017514645.1 Solobacterium sp.
CTGCTGCATGTTCTGCTGGATGCGGCGGAGAAGATGCTGCTTAGCGGTGCAGAGATCTACCGCGTGGAAGATACCGTGGAACGCATGGGAATATCTGCAGGAGCGGAGAAGATGAATATTTTTGTCATCATCTCCAGCATTGTGATCACCATGACCTGGGCGGATGGTGAAACGATCACCGAGACCCGGCGGATCACCAGATCCTCTTCCAATGACTTTACGCTGGTCGGGAAGCTCAATGATCTGAGCAGACGTTTCTGCGCATCACCGGTATCCGCCGATGAACTGGCACAGGAACTGCAGGGAATGCACCGTACACAGGAACATCCGCTGTCGCTGTACATCGGCAGCGCGCTGGCTGCCGGCGGATTTGCGGTCTTCTTCGGCGGATCGGTATGGGACGGCATTGCGGCGGGTATTCTCGGTATGATCATCGGCTTTCTGCAGAAGAAGGTCAGCGGACTGTTTCCGAACGACAATGCCTTCAACTTCATCTGTGCGTTTGCGGTCGGCTGTCTGACAGGACTGCTGACGATGCTGTTTCCGGTGCTGGACTTCGGCATGATCATGATCGGTGATATCATGCTGCTGATTCCCGGAGTTGCGACGACGGTATCCGTCAGGGATATGCTCGTCGGTGATACGATCTCCGGTTCTCTGCGTCTGATCGATTGCCTGATCTGCGCAGTATCGCTGGCCTACGGCTTTATCCTCGCAATCATGCTGACAGGAGGTGTGCGATGAACTGGGCGGTACAATTGATTACGGCATTCATCGGTTCCCTGGGGTTTGCCATTCTCTTCCATGTGCGGAAGGAATTCCTGTTCGTGGCTTCTCTTGGCGGTCTGTTCAGCTGGGGTATCTATCTGGCAGGGATCCGTTTCGGGTTCAGTATCTTTCTGTCCTGCTTCCTGGCTTCTGCCTTCTCTTCTTTCTATGCTGAGATGCTTGCCAGGATCAAGAAAGCACCGGCAATCATGTTCTTCATTCCGGTCGTGATTCCTCTGGTGCCGGGATCGAATCTGTACTATACAATGCTGGGCATCGGGATCAAGGATATGGCCATGGCCAGGCACAATGCCATCCTGACCCTGGAATACGCACTGGCGATTGCGCTGGGACTGAGTGCGATGTGGGCAGTCCTGACGATCATCCGCAATGTACGCGGCAAGCAGAGTGATAACAATGAAGCGCTGTAACAGGCGCTTTTTTCATACGTCCTTCATCAAAAGACGCTATACTGAAAACAGAAACAGGAAACGGTAATGATTATGAAACCGAAATATATCATTCTGCTGAGTGCAGCAGTATTGCTGTATGGTTGTACAAAGCCGGAAGAACCGGTGACACCGGAGGAGGAGCTGACGGAGATGAAAGTCCAACTGGAAGATACCTACGGCAGTTTCAGAGCGGCATGGAACGCTCCTGAAGAAGACTGTACCTATGAAGTGACGCTGTATGATCAAACCGGAACGGACGGTGAAACGGCATTCCGGACACTTACAACGGAGAGCACGGCTGTTCTGCTGACGGATGAACTCGCCTGGTATCTGCAGGAAGCCGGCCTTGATTCTGTGTCGCATCCGTTTGATCTTATTGTCGTTGTCACGGCGTACAAGGATGACAGAACCATCGCTTCCGTACGGAGTGATGCCCTCACCGTCAAGGATCTTCTTCCTCCGGAGGAAGCACCTGTGCTGTTTGAGGATATCGCCCGGGAGGACATCACGTTCTTTGAGTGGAGCAGCAGCGGGTCGTCGGTTGATCAGATCTTCAATTACAGTGTTGTATTTGAAGAGGGAGAGACGCAGTACTATGCGTCGTATTTCGGGAAAAACGGGCAGACGGAACGGGAACTGCTGGCGACAGATGCCTTCCGGGAGGAACTGCTGGATGTGATCGGCAGGGGAACGCTGTACCGGGATTCTGTTATGGATCCGGAGATCGAGATACTGGACGGCGGTGAGGAGTACTGCCGCATTGAATGGAACGGCATGAAGGAGAGCGAACGGCAGTATTACCGTCTGCGCTTCAGCGAAGAAGATGAACAGGAAATGCAGCGGTTGATGCTGGATATCATCAATTAATACAGGAGGAAGATCATGGAATTCAAGGAAGTCATGCTCAGCCGGAAGTCCTGCCGTGAATACACGGACAGACCGGTCGAAACGGAGAAACTGGAGGCGGTTGTGACAGCTGCTTCAATGGCACCGCTCGGCATGCCGAGGATGGGGAAACCGCATCTTACGGTAATCACGAACAAGGAACTGCTGAAGGAACTCGGTGCTCTGGCCGGGGAGGAGCGCGGGGATATCATCTACGGTGCACCGGCGCTCATCATTGTCTCCTGCCCGGTGAGTGCACCGGGTCTGGCGGAGATGAACGCGGCCTGTGTCGTGGAACTGATGGCGCTTGCCGCAACGGATCAGGGACTGGGAAACATCTATCTCTACGGTGTCACGGCGATGCTGCAGAAGAAGGAAGATCTGAAACAGAAACTCGGGATCCCGGCGGAATACATTCCGCTGTCCGCACTGGCGCTCGGCTATGGTACGGAACCGGTCTCTGTATGCAAAGCGTTCGAAAAGACGCTGGACGAAAACATCATTGCTTGAGTACGCATTCTCTGATAATTTGAATTCAAGAGGTAACGAATATGACATTGAAAGAATTGGTATTGAAAAACCGCAGTTTCAGAGCCTACGACGAATCCTTCACATTTACGGAAGAAGACATGCGCGAGTTCATCGATCTTGCACGCAACTGCCCGACATCGGGCAACCAGCAGGCGCTGAAGTTCTATATCAGCTGGGAAAGGGATGAAGTGGATGAGATCGCCAAGTGCACGCACTGGGGTGTTGACCGTCCCTACAAGGGTATCAACCCGAGCGGATTCATCCTCATTCTGCAGGATAACGATATTGACAAGCGTATGTGGGCATGGTGGCGTGATGCCGGTATCGCAGCACAGACGATCCTGCTCAGAGCCACGGAAATGGGCCTCGGCGGTCTGATGATCGGCAGCTTCGACAAGAAGCCGCTGCGTGATGTTACAAAGCTGGCAGACAACCTGAAGATCCTTCTGGTCGTTGCCATCGGAAAACCGACGGAAAAGAGCGTCCTGGAAGATCTCGCTGAAGGAGAAAGCACATTGCCGCTGCGTGATGAAAACAATGTCACACACGTCAAGAAGCGTCCTCTCGATGAACTGATCGTCAAGCGCGGGTAAACCATGAAGGATACCATTCAGCAGCTTCACGACAGTGAAAAGATTCAGAACGCGTTTGAATTCATCCGTCAGGATGAACAGCATACCCTCGACCAGCAGGTTGAACTGGCACTGATTCCTGCCTACTCGAACCACGAAGAAGCTAAGGCGGCCCGCTTCCGGGAAATGATCGAGGAGCTGGGCTATGAGGTTCAGCAGGATGAAGTATACAACACCTTCACGATCATTCCGGGACCGGAAGACGGACCGGTGGTGATGGTCAGTGCCCATCTGGATACAGTTTTTCCGCTGGATACGGAACTGAAGTACCGGAAGGACGGGGAAAGGATCTGCATTCCGGGAATCTGTGATGATACACGGGGCGATGTGGAGATCCTGGCGATCCTGCGGGCGATGAAGGCGGCGGATATCCGTCCGGCATGTACGTTGATCATCGGCGGTGATGTCGGTGAAGAAGGTGTCAGGAATTTCCGGGGTATGCGCCATATCTTCAATACGAAAGGGACGAAGGTGGACGCGTTCATCTCCATTGACGGATGCGGAAAGAGCCTGACCTACGGGGCGGTTTCCGATGTGCAGTACCGGATCACTTTCCGGGGACCGGGCGGTCATTCCATGGGTGCTTACGGTATCGTGAACCCCATCATGTGCATGGGAAGAGCCATCGGACGGATCTCTCAGGAAAAGGTCCCCACGGAACCGTTTACCATTTTCAATGTATCGACGGTGAACGGCGGAACCGGTGTGACATCGATCGCCAGTGAGTGTTCATTTACCATGGATGTCCGCAGTGCATCGGCGGAAATCATGGAGGATTTCCGGGACAGGTGCGTACGCATTGCAAAGGAATGTGCGGAAGAGGAGTATGAACGCTGGAGTGAAGAACGCGCGTTCATGCAGGCACTGGGCTATGCATCACCGGAGGTATACGCAGCAAGGATCGAAGTGGAGTACGAAGAGATCGGCGGGTCCTACGGCGGGATCCAGTCCGAGGATGATGAGATCGTTCAGATCCTGAAGACAGCGTTTGAAACCTGCGGTGTGACGCCGGAGATGGAACCGCTGTCCAGTACTGACGCGAACATTCCGCTGTCACTGGGCATTCCGGCCGCGACGATCTCCTGCGGCGGAGAGACCGGCGGAACGCACGATATCAGCGAGTGGTATGATCCTCGCGGGGCATATCTCGGCACACAGAAGAATCTGCTCTGCGTACTGGCATTGACCGGCGTGGAAGGAATCTGTGAACCATTGATCACAAAAACACAGACGAAGTAAAAAAAGAGAGGTACAAACCTCTCTTTTTACTTGCTGTAGTCTTCGCTTGGATCAAATGCCATGAAGGGATACGGGCAGATCTCCTTCATCGTGTGGGTGAAGATATCTCCGTCGGGATTGGTTACGTAGACCGGTACATCCATGTCAGCACAGAATTCCGTCATGA
>JAFWJP010000298.1 GCA_017514645.1 Solobacterium sp.
TATACTATCCTCCGAAATAACCTTACTAGATAAATTATCAATATAATTATCTCATCTTCGCAAAACAGGAACCAGTCCAACATGATTCATTGTCCGATTGAAACCGGCAGAAAACCATAAGGAAACACTATACCTGCATCGTTGACAAATGATTACTGTTTTTCGGTGAGATACATCAGAAAGTCCTGTGTCATCTTTTCATAAGTGTAGTGTTTTACTGCCTTGAGCGCCTTTCCGGACAGTTCCTTTTGCCGAAGGGGATCGTTGATTAGGTCAAGTATGGCCTCAAGCAGTCTCTCATCATCATCTGTCGGTACTGTGACTGCACAGCCGAACTTTTTTTCCATCTCAACAGCGGCCATACAATGATCCGTAGATATCAGCGGAAGACCATAAGCCATTGCTTCATTGATTACAAGCCCCCAGATATCATATCTTGTCGGAAGAACAAACATGTCACTTGCTGCGTAATACTTTGCAAGTCCATCCTTGTTCAGAAACGGTATGAAATGGATATTGGATAACTCATTTTGTTCAACAAACTCCTTTACTTCTTTCTGCGGTTCACCACCGATGATGTAGAGATCCGCCCTGGATTTGATTCCCTTCATTGTCTTGACCAGAACATCAAAACCTTTACGCGGCACCTGCTGCCCGACAGAAAGGAGTATTGTATGATCCGGCAGACCAAGTTCCTTCCGATAATCATCCCGGTTCTTTTTCATTGAGGCACACTGTTCAATCTCTGCAGTACTCATACATGCAAGGTGGTAGTTGCAGATCCGGGTACGATCAATACCGTAATAATCGAAATACTTTTCATTGACCGCATCACCTGAACTAAGAAATCGATCGTACCGTTTCATTTCATGCGAAATCACCAGATCCAGCAAACCTCGCGGAACTGCCAGTCCGCCGTCAACCAGCATCCATGTTGTTTTGCTCTTTTTCCGAAATTGCCTGACAGCGTAACGGCAATACTTGTGGGAATAATCGGAACTGATCAGAACGTCATACTGTTCTGCCGCATTGCGAATCGCCTTTTTCGCCTTGTTATCATCCAGATATTCTGCTGTGAAATGATCAAAGTCATAGTTATACCATGATTGTTCACGATGAGAGTATGACCGCGCTTCAAACATACAGTACAGTTCTGATTGCTTGCCAAGATAATTCATGAACTCAACCTTGTAAGGTGCAGGTGTATTACTGATCCAACAGATTTTCATATCCGTACTGCCTTTCTTTTTCATGAGTATCATTCTGCAGATAAAGTGCGTGATATGCTTCGAGCATATTCTCCTTTGTATACTTTGCTGCATTGATCACAGCATCTTCCTTGTTCAGGATGATATGTCCTGCCTTCAGTTCTTCTGCCGCTTTGTACATTGTGAGGATATCCCCGCATTCCACTGCAATCCCTGTTTTCTCTGTAAGCATCTCCGGGCTTCCACCCGTTCGGTAGGTAATGACCGGACAGCCGCAGGCCTGAGCTTCAATGTTCACGGTCGGGAACGTATCTTCATACGTCGGATTGAGAAGGACATCTGCCTCAGAGTAAAGCTTTGCAAGTTCTTCCACACTGTCCGTGTGTTCGATGCAGATGACATGCGGGCCCTGCAGTTCCTTCTTCTGCTTTGTGCCCACACCGACAACGGTCAGTGTTTCATCATCCTTCAGCATACCTGCTATCGTTTTCAGGTCATTCCAGCCCTTTTCCCGCGACCAGACACCAGCGACTGCCAACATACGGAACTCATCGCTTTCTGTGCGTTCCTGCGGCTGGAAACGGCTCAGATCGATACCGTTGGGAATATGAATCACTTCATAGTCCTTCAGGAATGACTGTGAAAGCTGTTCCTTCAGCCATAATGACGGTGTCACGATCGTCAGCTGTGATACCGGCAATGATGTAAAGATCTCCTTCTTGCGGAGATAATTGTCCTTCACATGTCCGCCGTTGAATGTCATAGGATAATGACGCAGTGCTGGACAGATCCGGCATCCGTTCTTCCATTGGTCGCAGCCCACACTTTCATAATGTGCACAATGTCCCGTAAACGCCCAGCAATCATGCATCGTCCAGATTACCGGTATTCCTGTTTCCTTCAGATACCGGAACAAAACCTCGATGTTCAGATAGTAGCCGTGAAGATTGTGCAGATGGATGAGATCCGGCGCAAATGACCGCAGATCCACCACCATGCGTTCTGTTTCCTTTGCATTCGCAAAGCCCTGCGCATCTGCCAGAAACGTCTTCATTGCATGTGCGGCATTCCCGGAAAAACCGGTGATCCGGTATGTATCTGCGTCTGTCAGTGCCTGTTTTCGGCCATAGTAAATGCGCGCCTGCGTATCCGGCAGGTGCGCCAGTTGATCGACAATGCGTCCGGTACTGCCGTATCCCGCAACCGAATTGATCAACGCGATCCGCACAGTTCAGACCTCTTCATACCAGGTGTCCGGATGATCCGGATCAAAGGACTCATTCGCCCACATGATCGTGACCATCACGTCATTGCCGGTGTTTTCAATGTTGTGTGTATAGCCGACCGGGATATCCACCACTTCCAGTTTCTTCCCCGATACATGGTATTCTATGATCTTCTCTTCCCCGAGCTTCCGGAACCGGATGACACCCTCTCCATGTACGACCAAGAATTTTTCATTCTTGGTATGGTGCCAGTGGTTCCCCTTGACAATACCCGGATATGATACATTGACTGATACCTGCCCCCGCTCCGGAGTCCGCAGGAACTCCGTAAACGATCCTCTGGCGTCCTCATGCATATCCAGCGGATACTTGAACGCGTCTTCCGGCAGATAGCTGAGGTAGGTTGAATACAGGCGCCTTTCAAAACTGTCTTCTGCCAGATAAGGTGCGGTATGTGCAATGCGGCTTTCCTTGAATCCGTACAGCGTCTCTGCCAACTGACCCACTGTGCGCTTGAATGCCGGGGTTACCTTCCGGATCTTTGAAGACCCGCTCTCACCGATACAAGATACGAATGCTCTGCAGATATCATCAATATAGACGAATGTCACCTCCGCGTCCGGATCGTTGATCGTAATGTCCCGTCCTTCGGCAATATTGCGGCAGAATGTCGCAACTACACTGTTGTAGTCCGGTCTGCACCATTAGCCAAACGCATTGTCCAGACGGTAAACGAATACGGGCGCGCCTGTGTCTTTTCCGTAGGCGAAGACCAGATCCTCGGCAGCCTTCTTGGATCTGCCGTAGGGATTATCCCGTTCTGCCTGTACGGAAGAAGAGATCAGCAGAGGGATCCGCCTGTCGTTCTTCTTCAGCAGGTCAATCAGTTCAGCTGTAAGATCCACGTTTCCTGACGTGAACTCTGTTTCATCCTTGGGACGGTTGACCCCTGCCAGATGCATCACAAAATCACAGTTCTCCAGCGCATCCTTAAGCGTACCGGGATATCCCAGATCGTATTCCGTCACATCAAAACCACTCTGCTTCAGGAACAGGCAGAGATTCTTTCCGATGAATCCTTTGGCACCGGTCACGAGTACATTCATATTATCTGAACAGGTCCAGTTTCAGCAGGAGCTGCTTCATCCCTTCAACATCCAGACGTTCGGTATTATGGGAATCATATTCCCCGTAGTTTTCCGCCTGCGGATTGCCCTTGGTGAAATAATGATCGTAGTTGAGGTCACGGTTGTCTGCTGCAATGCGGAAATAATGCCCCAAATCGGCAGCGCGGGCCATTTCTTCCTTCGTCACCAGTACTTCGTACAGCTTTTCACCGTGTCTGGTACCGATGTAATTGATACCGTTGTCCGCATGCTTGAGTTCCAGCACTGCCTTTGCCAGCGTATCAATCGTTGCGGCAGGTGCCTTCTGGACAAACAGATCTCCCTGATTGCCGTGTTCAAAGGCAAACAGAACCAGATCCACAGCTTCCTCCAGCGTCATCATGAACCGGGTCATCTCCGGGTTCGTGATCGTCAGTTCCTGCCCCGCCTCGATCTGATCACAGAACAGCGGGATCACACTGCCGCGGGATGCCATGACATTGCCGTAGCGCGTCAGGCACAGCACCGGATCATTTTCCGACATCTGCCGTGAACGGGCTATGACATTCTTCTCCATCAGGGCTTTGGTCATTCCCATGGCATTGACGGGATAGGCCGCCTTGTCCGTGCTCAGGAAGATTGCCTTCCGGATCCCGTGTGCGACACAGGCACTGATGACATTGTCCGAGCCCATGACATTCGTCTTCACTGCTTCGATCGGATAGAACTCACAGGAAGGAACCTGCTTCAGCGCCGCAGCGTGAAACACGTAGTCTGCGCCTTTGAATGCACCTTCAATAGACGCATAGTCACGTACATCACCGATGTAGAACTTCAGTTTGGAAGCCGCATCTCCGTACTTTGCCTGGTATTCGTGACGCATATCATCCTGCTTCTTTTCGTCGCGGGATACGATGCGGATCTCCTTGATATCCGTTTCCAGGAAACGCTTTGTTACAGCATTGCCGAACGATCCTGTACCGCCGGTGATCACCAGGATACGGTCACGGAACATATTCTCACTCATGTGCTTCATCCTCCACACCTTCCGTACTCTCCTTCATGAACAGAATCTTGAACGTCATGAACATGATCCTGATATCCAGGAAGAACGAATAGTTTTCAATATAGATCAGGTCAAACAGCAGTTTGTCCTTCGTCTTCGTATTATACTTGCCGTAGACCTGGGCATAGCCTGTCAGACCGGCCTTCACCGCCAGCCGGTAATTGAATTCCGGTACTTCCTTCAGGATGTCCTTGATCAGTTCCGGACGTTCCGGACGCGGTCCGACCACAGACATATCACCTTTCAGGATATTGATCAGCTGCGGCAGTTCATCAATGCGGCAGGCCCGGATAAAACGGCCGACCTTGGTGATCCTGCTGTCATGTTCACTGGCCAGACGGGCCACACCGTCCTTCTCCGCATCCACCCGCATGGAACGGAACTTGATGATGCCGAATTCCCGCCCGTACTGCGTCAGTCTGGTCTGCTTGTAGAAGACCGGTCCATGATCCTCCAGCTTGATTGCCAGCGCTGTCACCAGCATGAACGGTGAAGCCAGAACCAGCAGCACCACAGCAAAGAAGATATCAAATACCCGCTTGAAGATCTTCTCGGTCTGGCTCGGCCCGAAGTTGCCTGCCTTGAACACCGGTGTATCCACCAGGTAGGCATTGGTCGCGCTGTTCACGATCACATCATAGACATCCGGAATGATGTAGATGTTCCGGCGCATTTCATAGCAGGCATGAACCAGCCGGGATTTGTGGTTTGACGTCAAGCCCGACGCAATGACACAGTCATAGTTCTTCAGTTCTTCAAAATGTTCCCTTGCGTCCTTGAATTCTTCCTTCGTTTCGATCGTATAGGAATTGGCCTGATACTTCCGGATCCGCATCTCCACGGACGGATCATCCTGTTCGTAGATCAGAATCGCCTTCCTCGGCGGGAAGATATGATAGTAGATCAGGTTGGAGATGATGAGCAGGACCGTCGCGATTGCGACCTCAACCAGGAAATAGATCACGAACGGTCTGGCCGGAACGATGTACCGGGCAACCAGGTCCGCAATGACATACAGTACCGTATTGGCGAAGAACATCGCGATCATCTGTGAGAAGATCAGATCGCTGACCTTGGCATAGCCGATGTTGTAGCCGCCGAAGAACACGTTGAACATCACCAGGAAAATGCTGTAGACAGCCGTGATTGCGTAGTTTCCGATCTTATAGAAGTAGGCAAACTCCAGGAAGTAGCGCATCCAGATCTTATAGAAAACGACCGTCAGGATCACAACGGACACAAAATTGATAAAGAATGTTACGGTTCTCCTTGTACGGTCATCTGTGCGCAGTTTCATATATGCAATTATACAATGATTATCAATACTTTGTCAGTTATGCCTTGCAAATGAAAAACACTGTATCAGACAGTGCTTCATTCCTTCCGTATTCCCGGCGTCTGTGTTTCTTCCTTCGCTTTGGATTGCGCAAGTTCCGCTTCCTTCCGTTCCTTTTCCTTCTCTTTGGAGCGGATGGAAAGGCCGATCCTGAGAGATGCGGACAGCAGTGTCAGTCCGATGACGACAGCCGCAGCACAGATGAGGATCTGCGTCAGGATCCTCAGTGATGCCTGTACTGCCGGTTCCTTGAGCGCCAGTGTCAATGCGCTTTTGTTGATCATATAGATGACTACACCTGCGGTAATTCCGCCGATGATCAGTACCCAGGCCAGTACCGACAGTATTTTCTTGATGACTTTCATAGTTCCTCCTTACAGCATCGGGGCAAACAATCTCAGTACACCCAGCAGAAATTCCTTCATAGGCCGGTACTTCGATTCCTTGAGCGTTACTTCATGTGACCGGGTGATTGCCCCCAGTACATCGTCACGGATCTCTGGAATTGATTCTGAACCGAACAAGTAGGTTCCGTTCTCAAAGTGCAGATAGAGACTGCGGTAATCCAGGTTGATCGTTCCGACTGCCGCAACCTGATCATCGGAGACGAACACCTTGGAATGGACAAAACCCGGGGTATATTCGAAGATCCGTACCCCACCTTCGATCAGAATCCGGTAATAGGAACGGGTGATGTTCCAGACAAGTTTCTTGTCCGGGATCCCCGGTGTTACGATGCGGACGTCCGCGCCGTGCTTCGCCGCCAGGATCAGGGCGTTGATCATCTCCGTATCAATGATCAGATACGGTGTAAAGATATAGCAG
Organism: Solobacterium sp.; assembly: GCA_017514645.1. Taxonomy (GTDB): domain Bacteria; phylum Bacillota_I; class Bacilli_A; order Erysipelotrichales; family Erysipelotrichaceae; genus Bulleidia. The sequence continues at coordinate 6,768 of JAFWJP010000298.1, forward strand.
TAATCATTGGCCTGATTCAGGATGCCCATATAGATGTTCTGGGCTGTGATTTCCGTATCGAGGGGTGTTTCTCCGAACGGAGCGATATAGCCGTCTGCTTTTCCGGGAAGCGCTTCTGCCTTGAACTGCAGCCAGTCTTCATCCGTCTTCCGCAGGGCGTTCCAGTGCGTCAGGAACATCACGGTAAACGACCAGACCGCTTCACCCCTGACCCGGATCACATTGTCTTTCCAGTGACCGTACTTGGTCTTCACATTGATATATTCATCAGCCAGATTGATTCCGCCGGAGAACGCTGTCTTTCCGTCAATCACCAGGATCTTGCGATGATCACGATGATTCATGATCACACCGAGGATCGGGTTGATGCGGTTGAACGGAATGCACTTCACACCTTTCTTTTCCAGTTTCCGGGCATAGGTGGCGGACAGGGTGAACATCGAACCGACATCATCATACATGACCCGGACATCCACACCCTGTGCGGCCTTCTCCTCCAGGATCTCCAGCATGCTGTTCCACATCTGTCCTTCTTCGATGATGAAGTATTCCAGGAAGATGAACTTCTCTGCCTTCTTCATCTCTTCCAGCATGATGGGAAAGCCGAGATCTCCGAGACTGTAGTAATCAAATCCGGTATTGCGGTAGACCGGGAAACCGGATGACCGGGAAATATAGCGGAACTGACCACGGCAGTCCTTCGCGTTGTCCTCTGCTTCCTTCAGCACTTCCTCATCCTGCACATAGTATTTTTTGGCGGCTTCTGTCGTCATGATGATATTCCGGAATGTCCGGCTGATGATCATATCGGCACCCAGAAAGAGATAAGCGACCGTCCCGGGTACCGGCAGTGCTGAAATCAGCAGGATCCACATGATATCAAAGGAAAGATGACGGCTGTTGCGGACGATGAAGAGAATGATCATAATGCTGAGAAGGCGGAGAATTCCTTCGATCCAGGCTGCCTTTTCACCGAACCAGCGGAATACAGACAGCAGGATCAGGGCTTCCAGCACCGCAAATACCGCAAGGAACAGTAAGCGGAAAACATACGTTTTCATCCGTTTCATGTTGTTTCCTCCCGGTCACTGAGAATCTTCCGGTAGAGATTGATCATCCGCTCAGCGAACCCATGTTTATCGTAATACATCACTGCACGTTTCCGGCAGACTTCGTGTACTGCGGTTGTTTTCTTCAGGTTTCTGACTGCGGCATACAATGCCGTTATATCTCCTTCCGGTACGGCTGTACCTGTCATGTCATCGATTGCCTCCGGGCTTCCGCCGACATCATAGGTGACCACCGGTGTCCCGCAAGCAAGGGCTTCAATGTTAACGGTCGGAAAATTATCCTCATGGGTCGGATTGATCAGGACGTCCGCAGCGGAGTAGTACTCTGCCAGTTCCGACTGGCTGTTCGTCCTCGGCAGGGCGATAATGGTGTCAGGCAGTTCCTTTTTCACATCTTCAGTGATGCCGACCAGCACCAGGACTTCATCTGACGAAAGACGGTCATGAAGCTCCAGAAGGTCCTCCCGTCCCTTTTCCGCCGATATGGCATTGGCAATTGCCAGGATCATCTTCCGGTTTCCGATTCCGAGGCGTTCACGGACATCACTGTTCACAGGCCGGAATATCCCGGTATCGATACCGTTGGGGATGACGACTGTCGCTGTACCTTTCAGGAATGACATGCGCACCTGATCTGCCATCCACCGACTCGGTGTGACGACAGTCAGTGAAGGCAAAGAAAGCAATGCCTGTTTCTTTCGTTCATAGTTCTCTGTGCTTCTGTCCAGGAACCAGCTGTAGGAACGGTATTGCGGGCAATTGCGGCATTGTGTCTTGTATTTGTCACAGGCAAAGCGGACGTAATGCGTGCAGTAACCGGTAAATGCCCAGCAGTCATGGAACGTATAGACAACAGGGATCTTCTTCTCTCTCGCATAGGCAAAGAAGGTATCGAATACCAGATCATGCCCGTGAATGTTGTGTACATGGATCAGATCCGGCTGATACTCCTGCAGATAATTCAAAGCACGATCCGTCTGTTTCCGCGCTTCAAAGCCCCAGTTTCCGGCAATCCGCGACTTCAGTGCGTTCACCTTGATCTCCTGATCGGACGCATATTTGAAAACATTCGCATGCGCATCATTTCCGTAGGTGATCAGCATACGGTTGTCAATGTTCTGTGCGTCCATTTCCTCCGAAATCACCCGCATGAGCATTCCCGGACTTCCGGACAATCCTGCGTTGAACTGTGCGATCTTCATAGTCAGAACGGTTTGAACCCATAGGACCGTTTACGAATGACACGGTCGGTCAGATAGAACAAGTAACGGATAAAGAGTCCTGCGGAAACACCCGCGGATTTCATATTGCGCACGGCATCTTTCATTTCATGGCGTGGAAGCGCATAGCGCCAGCGCTCCAGTGCCGCGATCTTCATCACCGTATCACGGTCATTTCGGTTCAGAGTTTCAAGATACAAACGGACCTTTGCGAAATACTTCTCATCATCGACGATCAGACTTTTATATGTAGGGTTCTTCTCACGGATCTCATAGTGGATCGTCAGCAGTTCTTCATCCACATAGGCAAGTTTCCTGTCCTTCAGCAGTTTCACCATGATCTCGTAATCCTCAAAGCGTGTCAGTTCCGGATCATAGCCGCCGACATCCTTCAGATACTGCGTGCGCACGAGCAGATTTGACCCGCTTCCGGGATAGAACACTCTGGCAATCGTCGGCAGGAACACGTCCCCTTCCAGTGTCTCGTGACTGTGGTGGATCCGTCCCCGGCTCAGATATTTGATATACGCGCAATAACAGCAGCTGTAGTCCTCACCGAGTTCTTCCATGCGCTGGATCTGCTTCTCCAGCTCGGTCGGGGCGATTTCATCATCGTCATCAAGGAATGTGATGTATTTGCCCTCAGCAATCGCAAGTGCCCGGTTGCGGGCGTTGGAGACACCGAGATTGACCTCATTGACCAGATAAGTGACCTGCCCGACATAAACTGCCATCTGTTCCGCTGTCTGCCTGTGCCAGTCGGTATCCTTTCCGTTATCATCCACAACAATAATCTCTTTGTCGCAGGTCTGGGCAAGCGCACTGTCAACAGCCCGGCTGATGCGGTCGGGCCTGTGATAAGTGGTGATGACGATTGTTGCCATGCCGTTCGGCGTGTCGGCCAGCTCTGCCTTGGCCTTGGCCTCTGCCCTCTGGTAGCTGATGTACTTGCCCGTGTACGTGATGCTCCCCTTCCTGTCGGTGACCGTGACCCTGTATGCCCA
>JAFWJP010000030.1 GCA_017514645.1 Solobacterium sp.
CCTGCGCCTGGGACTGAACAAAGCCGAGATTCCGACGGAAGACGGCAAGACCAAGCTGCAGACGCTGATCGAGCAGGACAAGGAAGCCGTACTGGATGTACTGGACCGAATCGCGGACAGCGTCATTGAAATGAACCGGGAGATCTTTACGGAAACCGGTGTGGAAGGCCTGTACTTCAGCGTGAACAACCAGGCGCACCATGTAGCGGATGAACAGTACCGGGAAGTCTGCACACCGTCCGAAAAGAAGGTGATCGCGGACGCGAACAAGTACAGCAGGATCAATATGCTGCACATCTGCGGCTATGATGGTCTGGCCAACAACCTGGAACTGTATACGGATTACGATATTCCGATCATCAACTGGGCAGTCCACGCGGAAGGCGTACCGCTGTCCGTAGGCAAGAAACTGTTCGGCGGAAAGCCGGTCTGCGGCGGATTCGCCCAGGCAACGACCATCTACAAGGGTACGGAGAGCGAAGTCGAGAAGGAGACGTTCGAATACCTGAAGGATGCCGGTACGGTGGGTGTCATGATCGGTGCGGACTGCACGGTACCGACGGACATCGATGACGACCGTCTGAACTGGGTGCGCAGAGCCTGCGTCCGGTTCGCGCAGTTGGCGGAAAAATAAGGAAAAACCGGAAAGCCTGCTGTGAAAACAGCGGGCTTTTTCTGTCCTCCGGGTACAGCAGGGGAAGGGTCATGCTATAATAGGCAGTATGAATCTGGTTCTTGGGGCACTGCCGTATTTCGGCCTGCCGTTACTGATATCTTTGATCCTGGTGCCGGTGTGCAAGTTCATCGGTTTCAAGCTCGGCATCTATGCCGAGGAGAACGCGCGTACGGTGCATCACGGGCATATTGTGCGCATCGGCGGTACAGCGATCTACATTGCCTTTATGCTGGCACTGACGCTGCTGTGGCGGGCGGACGATACAATCAACGGGATCGTGCTGGGCGGTACGATCATCTTCCTGGGCGGTCTGCTGGATGATATCTATGATCTTTCTCCGAAGCTCAAGCTGCTGTTCCAGGTATCCGCGACGCTTGTAGCGATGATCGTGGGCAAACTGTATCTGACGGAGATCCATGCGTTCTCCCTGGTGCTGGACAGTACGGTGTTCAACTGGGCGATCTCGTTCTTCTGGATCGTGGGCATTACCAACGCGATCAATCTGATCGATGGTCTGGACGGTCTGAGTTCCGGGATCTGTACGATCGTGACACTGACGATCGGCCTGATCGGTTTCTTCATGGGCAGACGGGACATCTGCATTCTGACGCTGTGCCTGAGCGGGGCGATCCTGGGCTTTCTGCCCTATAATTTCCATCCGGCATCGATCTTCGTGGGTGACTGCGGGGCGCAGTTCATGGGCTTTACGATTGCCTGTATTTCCCTGCTGGGATTCAAGACGACTGCGCTGATCACGCTGGGTCTTCCGATCCTGGTGCTCTTCATCCCCATCAGCGATACACTGATCGCCATTGTGCGCCGGAAACTCAAGGGACAGGGCATCATGGAAGCGGACCGGGGACATCTGCACCATATTCTGATGTTCAAACTGAAGCTGGGTCACCGGAAAACAGTCCTGATCCTCTATCTGGTATCGGCTCTGTTCGGTCTGGCCTCCATTCTGGCCTATTTCTATCCTGCACCGGGTCTGATCGTGGTACTGGTTCTGCTGGTGATGGCGGATATCTTCATTGAATACACCGGGATGGTCAATCCGAAGTACCATCCGCTGCTGAGCATATCCAACCGGATCTTCGGTCATCCCGTCATGAAGGACGGAGAAGATCCCGTGGACAGTGCCGCAAAGGAGGAACACGCATGATGTTTCATCATACCGTACTGACGCCGCATCTCACACGCATTGAAGTGCCGGGTGATGTCTATGTGTATCTGGTGCACGGGGCAGAGCGGGCGCTTCTGATCGATACAGGACTCGGCAGGGGAAGTCTGAAGGCCTATGCAGAGACGCTGTGCGATCTGCCGTATACCGTCATCCTGACGCATGGGCATGTGGATCATGCGGGCGGTGCCGGGGAATTCAGCGAAGTGCGTCTGCACCCGGCAGACCGTGACATTGCCCTGATACAGACGAAGAAGGATGTACGCGCCGGGTATCTCGGCAGCGATGAAGATCTGATCGATCCGCCTGCGGATGATGTGTTCCGGACGCTGATGCCGGGCATGGTATTTGATCTCGGCGAAGAGCGGGCAAGGATCTTTGCCCTGGCCGGACATACACCGGGATCCGTGGCAGTCCTTCTGGAGGACGAGCGGATCATGATCACCGGCGATGCCTTGAATTCGGCGGCCTATCTGCAGCTGGATCACAGTCTGCCGCTGTCGGAATACCGTGAAAACCTGATCGCGTTCCGCGAAGAGACGGAAGGTCTCTTCGATACGCTGCTGTACTCCCATCCGCATAACAAGGGCGGAAAGGAGATCGTTGACCAGATGATCGGACTCTGTGAAGAGATCGTTACCGGAATCACCGTCGGAACCAGGCGTCCTGACGTCATCGGCCCCAATACATACGAAGCGTATCCGTCCGGTCCTGACCAGATGCGCCTGGACGGGATATCTGCCAACCTGATGTACAACCCAGACAATCTTTGATCCGGTTCTGCCGGATCTTTATCATTTCCCGGGAAGTATCCCGTCTGTATGAATGAAAGGAACAGAAGTACATGGAAGACAGGGAGATCGTAAACCTGTATCTCGACCGGAATGAAGAGGCGATCGTACAGACCGAACAGAAGTACGGTGCCTACTGCCGTACGGTCGCGCAGCATATCCTGAACAACATCGAGGATGTCCGGGAATGCCTGAACGATACATGGCTGAAACTGTGGAACAGCATTCCGCCGGTGATCCCGGCCTCTTTGAAGTTCTACGCCGCCCGGATCACCCGCAATACCGCCTTTGACCGCTATGAAGCCGATCATACACAGAAGCGGGGGAACGGTGAGATCCCGGTGATCCTGGATGAACTGGCTGAGTGCATTCCGTCCTCGTATTCCGTAGAGGAGACGGTAGCGGAACACGAACTGCGCCGGCTGATCAACGTCTTCCTGAAATCGGAGAAGGAACGGGAACGGAATCTGTTCATCCGGCGCTATTTCTGGTCGGAGAGCGTAGAGGAGATCGGAAAGCGCTACGGCATGAAGAACGATGCAGTATCCGCGAGTCTCTACCGCATGCGCGGAAGACTGCGCAGCTATCTGGAAGGTGAGGGATATACGGTATGAAGAAGGAAGATCTGTACCGGGCAATGGACGGTATTGAAGACAATATGCTGGAGGAAGCGGAACGGACACCGGTGATGCACGGAGCGATGTACCGGAGGATCCTTACAGGCGTCGGTGTGATGGCGGCTGTACTGCTGATGGTCATGAACCTGCCGTTCAGGGGAGCCGGAAGCGCTGCGCCGGACGGGGCGCAGGAAGAAGCGGCCGTGGAGGCGTCTGACGCGGTCACCGAGGATGCGGGAGAGAGTGAAATGAAGTATGAGACCGAGTACAATACGCCGGCAGAAGCCAGGGAATACAGCACGGATGAATCGTTCTACGCGAAGACGCTGTTCCTGATCGACAGTCCGTATGAGAACCGGCTGATCTCGCCGCTGAACCTGTACAATGCCTTCTCGCTGCTGGCGGAATGCACCGCCGGAGAGACACGTCAGGAGATCCTGGATACTCTGGGTGTACCGAGCGTAGAGGAGCTTCGGATACAGAACGCGGAGCGCTATGCGGCAAACAACGTACAGCAGGAAGAACTGACCTCGCAGACGGCGAACTCGGTCTGGCTCTCGGACGCGTATACGTACAACGATGAAGCGCTGGACAGTCTGCGGAACTATTACCATGCGGATGTTACGACCGGTACGATGGGCAGCGGTCAGATGGATGGTGCACTGCAGTCCTGGCTGAACGAACATACCGGTGATCTGCTGCAGGAGAGCGTGAGCCGGGTGAAGCTGCCGCCGGAGACGGTACTGTCCCTGGCCAGCGCACTGTACTACAAAGCGTCCTGGACGGAACTGTTCCAGGAAGAACTGACGACAGATGTCTTCCATGCGCCGGGCGGGGATGAACAGATCACCTATCTTGCCAGGACGGATGACGGGGGCACACTGTACAGCAGCGATGTGTTCACCGCGGTCTGCCTGCCGCTTTCCGGCGGCGGAGATGTCTGGGTGTACCTGCCGGAAGAAGGATACAGTACTGCGGATGTTCTGCACAGCCAGGACGCACTGCGCCTGGTGAACGGTGAAACAGCGTGTGAAACAGAGACCGGTGATCTGCATATCCGCATTCCGGAATTCGATGTGACCTGTGATACATCTCTGCTCGATGCGCTGCCGGTACTGGGGATCACGCATGTACTGGAAACAGGTGCGGACTTCACCCCGATCACGGATGAATCCCTGGTGCTCTCAAGCATCCAGCACGCAGCCAGGTTCATGGCCGAGGAAGAAGGCGTAACCGGGGCTGCGTATACGGTCATGGTGTTTGAAACGGCTGTGCAGGATCCTGAGGAGCACAAGGATCTGTACTTCACGGCAGACCGTCCGTTCGTCTTCTTCGTGACGGGCAGTGACGGATCGCTGCTGTTTGCCGGAACGGTAAATGAACCGGTACAATAGATTCACACAGGTATCCCGTAAGGGATGCCTTTTTTGATTGCAGTCAAAAAGCTGTTGACATTCCTGAATCACGGACGTATTCTTTGATTGTAGTTAGTTTGCATAAACTAACTTCGGTGATGTATGCAGGCTGATACGATCGTGATCCATTGTGCGCCGACCCTGGCGGGAATGAAGACAGCAGCGCTGTTCAGTGCCCCGTTTGCGTCTGCAGAAACCCTGAAGGAGGAGATCCGTTCCTTCAACCGGATGTTCCGGGACAAGGGCATCCGCTGGATGATCCTGGGCTATACGCTGCACAGGGCGCTGATCTACGTCTATCGTCCGAAGCGTTGGTCACGTGATCTTCAGCAGGTCTGTACTGCAGAACTCCTGGAGGAGTACGGCTATGATCCGCTGGATCCGGGTATGTGTCTGGCAAAACTGGCAGGAAAAATGAGATCCATCCGTGAAGGAAATGATTTCCCGCATGAGATCGGGTGCTTTCTTGGGTATCCCCCGGAAGATGTCCGCTGTTTTATCCGCAGGGATCGTCCATGTCTCTTCCAGGGACTCTGGCAGGTCTACAGCGATGTGGAAACGGCGAAGGAGACATTCCGGCGCTATCGTCTGTGTACAGCATGTTATCTGAAGCATCTGCAGGCCGGAAGATCCCTCTACGACCTCGTAGTCGCGGAAGTATGAAACAGGAGGAATGGTATGAGTAAAGTTGCAGTTGTTTATTACAGTGGTACAGGAAATACCGAGAAGATGGCGCAGGCGGTTGCGGCCGGTGCGGAAGGCGCCGGCGCGGAAGTCACAACGCTGACCTGTGATGCCTTTGCCGGAACCGATGTCACAAACTATGACGCGGTTGCGTTCGGCTGTCCGGCCATGGGCGCAGAAGTACTGGAAGAGACCACGTTTGAACCGATGTTCACGGAAGCGGAAGGACTGCTGTCCGGCAAGAAGGTTGCGATCTTCGGCTCCTACGGCTGGGGTGACGGTCAGTGGATGAGAGACTGGCAGGACCGCTGTATTGCGGACGGCATTACATTGGTGGATGATGGACTCATCGCCAACAATGAACCGGATGACGAAGCGCTGGCAGCCTGCGAAGCACTGGGCGCAAAGCTGGCATAAATACAGAGGCGGAGAACATCCGCCTTTTTTGATTCCTGTGCCGGTTTGTGATATATATCAGGCAGAGGAACGGTGACAGGTATGCGGACTGTGAGGAATGAATTCTTTGAAGCGATCGAAGTACGGGACCGGATATGGCAGATCCTGGGCCAGGGCGGTGAACTGTGCTATCTGGTGGAAGGAAAGGAACGGGCAGTGCTCATTGACGGGCTGACCGGTGCCGGCTCCCTGAAGGCGTTTATTGCGGAGATGACGGAACTTCCGGTGGAAGTGATCCTCACCCATGGACATCTGGACCATACCGGTGCAGCGTTTGAATACGGACACTGTTATATCCATCCGGACGATATACCCCTGATGTATTCCCCGTTTCACAGTTCCAGGGAACGGCGCTTCTGGTTTGCCACGATGGAGACGGATCTGGCGACCAACCGCAAACCGGACCTGACGATCGATGACTGTGTGGAAACCGTGCCGGTGATCACGTACCCGCTCTATGACGGCGATGTGATTGATCTCGGGGACCGTACGCTGGAAGTGATCGGTGTGCCGGGACATACGTACGGTACGCTGGTCTTCCTCGACCGGAAGGAACGCATTCTCTTCAGCGGCGACGCCTGCAACATCAATACCCTGCTCGGCCTGAAAGGCAGTACGAGCATTGAACAGTACCTGGAATCCCTGCACCATCTGAAGACGTACGAAGACGCCTATGATGTCATGTACGGCGGGCACGGGCGGAACACGGTGGACCGTTCCATCGTGGATGACGCGATCGCGATGTGTGAGCGCATTCTGGCCGGGACGGATGATGCGGAACCTGCCGTGAACATGGACGGAAAGACGGTATACTACGGCTCAGCGCACAATGCGGACTACACGCCGGCCTGCGGAGGTCTTTGCAACATCCAGTACGACAAAGAAAAAAGACACAGGCGCGATGTCAGTCCGTATGTCAATGATACGTTCCTGCATCGCGGAGGAAGTGAATGAAACGGAAGAGTGCGAAGGACATCGTCGGGGAAGCACGCGAGGACTTCACAACGTATGACCTGCTCAAGGAGTACTATCAGGACGAAGAAGAGGATATGTACTGGGGTGAGGAACAGCTCGATCTGATCGGAATGATCGGAAAAGGGAACCAGCTCGTCAAACAGCTGTAAGCAGGAAAGAACATCGGTGATGTACTGAGCCCCAAAAGTTGGACAACTAAATATCAGTTTTGAATCTGAGACCTCAGTTCTCTCCACTCGAGAGGAGTGAGGCCTTTTA
>JAFWJP010000299.1 GCA_017514645.1 Solobacterium sp.
CTGCAGACAGATAAGAGAACAGCGTTTACAGTCAATTTGCTGTCGGTCGTTGTCAACATCGGCATGCTGGCTGCCGGTGTATTTATCGTTCCGTTTACCGAACTGTTCCAAACACAGTCCCTGACACTGTATCTCCTGCAGCTGGGTGTTCTGATCGTGGGGTATATTGCCTATATCACCCTGCATGAACTGACGCATGGCGCAGTCATGAAAGCGGTTGGTGCATCCAGTGTCATTTTCGGCTTTACAGGATTATATGCCTTTGCCGGCAGTAAAGAGGATTACTTCCGGAAGATTCCGTTCCGCGTGATCTCTCTGGCACCGCTTGTTGTCTGGGGTATTGTATTTGCTGTACTGTGCTTCATCGTGCCGGTTTCCTGGTTCTGGGTGGTATGGTTCCTGGAAGCGGCGAATTGTGCAGGCGCTGCGGGTGATGTGTATGTGACAGCCAAACTGTGGAAGATGCCGGATTCGATCCTGATCAGGGATACCGGAGTCGACATGACGATCTATAACAGAGAGCAGACGGTATAGGCCGTCTGTTTTTATGTGTTGCAGGTAATGCTATGATGATGACGGGACATTGTATGTCTCATTGCTTCAAACAGGGCATTTGCTCACTTTGTGTCCTGTTCCGGAGCGGATTGCAGCAGTAAGGTGAAAGCAGGAAAGGAGGTCATTGCGTATGGATATGATGAAGATCGGAGGATTTCTCCAGGAACTCCGCAGGGAGAAGGGACTCACGCAGGAACAGCTTGCGGAGATGACCGGTGTTGCCCGCCGGACGGTTTCCCGTTGGGAGACCGGCAGCAACATGCCGGATCTGGATATTCTGATCGAACTTGCGGATTTCTATGACGTAGACCTCCGTGAGATCCTGAACGGAGAAAGGAAAAGTGAGAGAATGAATGAAGATCTGAAAGAAACCGTACTGCAGGTTGCGGATTACAGTAATGAGGAACGGGCAAGACTGCTGCAGAGAATGCACTGGTTTTTCATCGCGACGCTGATCGGTGTCGCTGCTCCGCTGGCGATAACAGCGCTGAAACTGGAATCAGTACTGCCTTATGAGTTTATCAAAGGATTCGGCTCCGGAGCTGCAGTCGGCGTTATCATCCTCGGCATCATCTTTACAGGAAAACAAGCCGGCCGGATCAGAGATGCCAAAATGCGGTTGCTGAAGAAAGTTCGGGAGAGCAGAAAATGAATCTGCTGATCATGATGGGAATCCTGCTGGCGGGCAGTACGATCGCGTTTGACCGGCTGTTCGGACGGCTGTCTGAAGGAACTGCAATTGTTCTGTACGGGATCGCTGCAGTCATGATCATTGCCGGTATGATCATCAGCAGAAAAACATCCAAAACCGGTCAGAAATGAAATCTGTATTGAAGAGCAGAAAAGGCCGCAAGGTCTTTTCTTTTGCTGCACAAGTATGATATGTTATACAAAACATACCAAGGGAGGAAGTATTCATGAAAGCACCGGAAGGGAAATACGCATGGACCGCGACGGTCGGAGAGAAGGGACAGATCGTGATTCCGAAGCAGGCAAGGGAACTGTTCGGAATCAAACCGGGGGATACACTGATGCTGCTGGGAGATATAGAGAAGGGAATTGCAATCCCGAACCGGGGTGCGTTTTCCGGGCTGTTTGCATCAGTGTTTGAGGAAAGAAACACAGGTGATCCGAAATGAAGATCGCCTGGTTCTGTATCCCGGCATACGGCCATACAAATCCGACGCTCGCAGTTGTCAAGGCTCTGACAGAGAACGGTCATCAGGTCTTCTACTTTTCCTTTGAACAGTTCCGGGAAAAGATCGAACAGGCCGGCGCTGTATTCATCGGCTGTGATGGGTATGATTTCGAGATGGAAGACAAGGAGAACGCGGACAGGGTCGGCAAGGATAAAGTGTTTGCGACAGAGCTGCTCGTGTCGTCTACACTGGCGCTGGATGAAATGACAACGGAGAAGATCAGGGAGATCGGGCCGGATCTGATCGTTTCGGATTCCGTAGCCTTCTGGGGAAAACTCGTCGCTATGAAACACGGGATTCCCTATGTTTCCTCAACAACGACATTTGCGTTCAACAAGCATTCGTCCCGGTATATGAAGGAGACACCGTGGGATATCGCCAGGATGCTGGCGGCCATGCCCCGCATCAATAAGCAGATTCAGCGTCTGCGGGACAAGGGCTATCCGGTCAAAGGTATTCTCGACATTGTTCAGAATGACAATGCAACGAATACCATCGTATATACGTCGCGGTTCTTCCAGCCGTGTTCCGAAACGTTTTCCGATCGGTATCATTTTATCGGTCCTTTGATGCGGCCGATCGCCTCGCCGCTTACGAAAACTGCCGGAAAGACTGTCTATGTATCCATGGGGACCGTCAATCAGAACCGCGGGTTCTATCACAATTGTATTCAGGCACTGGGAAATACGGATTGGCAGGTCATTGTTTCCATGGGATCGAATCCGGAACAGTTTCCTGATCTCCCGGAAAACATTCAGGTATACAGATTCGTGGATCAGATGGCAGTACTGGCCATCAGTGATGTCTTTGTTACCCACTGCGGTATGAATTCCGTATCAGAAGGTCTGTATGACCGTGTACCTCTGGTGCTGTTTCCGCAGACACCGGAACAGAATGCAGTTGCACGGAGAGTGGAAGAACTAAAAGCCGGAGTCCGGCTGAAGTCGGTTTCGGAAGCGGATATCCTGGATGCTGTGAACAAGGTTCTGGATGATCCGTCCTATCGGGAAAACGCTTCCCGGATCTCCGACAGTTTCCGGTCCTGCGGCGGTGCTGAAGAAGCAGTTCACTTTCTGGAAGAGATTGCAGAATCTGCAAAATGATTCCGGATTCATTCTCTTTTCGCTGCTGTGCAGGTATATAATGAACATAGAGTTATTGATCATTTGGAGGAATTATTATGAATGTCAGTTTGCTTGACGTAGTGGGACCGGTTATGATCGGCCCGTCTTCGTCACATACCGCAGGTGCTGCGAAGCTGGCGAAGACTGCAAGGCTGATCTACAACAAACCGTTCAATCGTGTAGAATTCGGTCTCGGCGGCTCTTTTGCGAAAACATACCGCGGTCACTTTACCGACTACGCGCTGGTTGCCGGTGCGATGGGCATGAGCGAGGATGATGAAAACCTGTCCCGGAGTTTTGATGTTGCGAAGGAACAGGGAATCACCTTCCGTTTCTATCCGCGGGATATCCAGTCCGAGTATGAAAATACGGCCAGAATTACGTTCTACAATGATGAGGAGCATACAGCTTTCTATGTAGAAGGTGCATCTCTGGGCGGAGGACGGATCCTTGTCACAAGCATCAACGGCCTGGCCTGTGAAGTCAATGCAACGAGTCCTACGATCATTGTTCAGCAGCATGATGTTGCCGGTGTTGTCAGCGAAGTATCCACGATCCTGGCAGAAAACGGAATCAATATCGGTATCATGAAGGTCGGCAGGGATACCCGCGGCGGTACTGCCTACTGCATCATTGAATGCGATGAATTCATCGATCCGGCGATCATGAAGAAACTCAGAGCGGCAAAAAATGTTCTGAGTGCGACGGTTGTCAATATCAAGGCGGAATAGGAGAAGAATATGTACAAAAATGCAGAAGACCTGCTCAAGATGGCAAAGGAGCAGGGAAAGAGAGTATGGGAAGTTGCCGTGGATGAAGAGATCAAGCTGACCGGTACGACCCGTGAAAAGCTGATGGCGCACTTCTCCGATCGTCTGGATATCATGTTCAATTCTGCGCGTAAGGCATTGATGCAGAAACAGACAACAAAGGGAAGTCTGATCGATGGTGTATCCATGACACAGTATGTGTATTCCAAAGGGGATACGATCAGCGGAAACTATATCAACTACGTCATGAGCCTTGCGTATTCCTGCAGTGAAGTCAATGCGTCCATGGGCAAGATCTGCGCCAGCCCGACGGCAGGCAGCTGCGGTATTGTTCCGGCGGTTCTGCTGGGTGTCATGGAGAACAAGAACGTGTCTCGTGAGAAAGTGCTGGAAGGTCTGATTACGGCCAGTGCCGTCGGCGGGATCTACACGGCCAATGCGACGGTTGCCGGTGCGGACGGCGGATGTCAGGCAGAGTGCGGTGTTGCGTCGAGCATGGCTGCAGCAGCAGCGGCATATATGATGGGTGCAGATGATGACAGGTGCTTTGATGCGGCTGGTTTTGCCATGATCAATGTCATGGGTCTGGTCTGTGATCCGGTTGCCGGTCTGGTTGCCCTTCCCTGTGCGCAGAGAAACGCCAGTGGTGCGGTCAACGCTCTGATCAGTGCGGATATGGCTCTGGCCGGCCAGATCGCGCATATTCCGTTTGATCAGGTTGTTGAGAGCATGGCCAAGGTCGGAAAGATGCTGCCGCCGCAGCTGCGTGAAACAGCGCAGGGCGGTATTGCGACAACTCCTGCCGGACTTGCCATTTACAAAGAGATCTTCGGATGATCCAGGATGCCCCGGGAGGGGCATCTTTTTTTCTGAAACAGTATAATATAGGGACAGGAGGCTGTATATGAACAGAATCGAAAGAATACAGGTCATGGAAGAGAACCTTGATCGTTGTACTGCAGCACTGAAGGAGATGGAAAAGGCTCTGGATGTGTTTGAGGAGTCCCGCAGGGACTACCGCAGGCTTGTGGACTATTATGGAAGCACACAGTGGATGCGGGATTTTGAGGCGGACGAAGCCGGGAAGCTGCCGGCGGATCTGAAGCGCGGTGTGTTGTCGGAAGATGCAGTCTGTGATCTCATTACCGATCACCACGAACTCATCGTGCGCATGATGAAGCTTCTGACGAATGAGATCGACGGATAATAATGAATCCTTTGTTCGGTCTGCATGAATATATTCTGGACGGAGAACCGCATGTGTTCGGTGACCGGCTGTACCTGTACGGGTCGCATGACGAGGCACACGGCGCAAAGTATTCGCCCGGGGATTATGTGCTTTGGTCATGCCCTGTCAGCGATCTGCAGGACTGGCGGTGCGACGGTGTGATCTACCGGAAGAACCAGGATCCGGCGAACCCGGACGGAAAACTGTGCCTGTATGCACCGGATGTCGTTGAAGGTCCGGACGGTTGCTATTATCTGTATTACGGTCTGGAAAGCAGGGATATGATCTCTGTCGCGAAAAGCAGTGTGCCGGAAGGTCCGTTTGAATTCTATGGATATGTATGCTGGCCGGAGGGAGTTGACAAGGAAGCTCTTCCCGATCATCCGTATGCGTTTGATCCGGGATTGTTCCGGGAAGGTGACCGTGTCTATCTGGCAATGGGATTCTCCGTGGATTTTGCGATTGCCGGGATGGATCTCAATGAGAAGAACATGCGCGGTGCCTACATCGTGGAACTGGAAGAAGATATGCTGACAATGAAGCATATACCGGTATTTGCCGTACCGGGATGCGGCAGGGGAAAGGGAACGTCGTTTGAGAATCATGAATTCCTGGAAGCGTCTTCGCTGCGGAAATACGGCGATACCTACTATTTTATCTATTCCTCCCAGCGTCAGCACGAAC
>JAFWJP010000300.1 GCA_017514645.1 Solobacterium sp.
CGAACAGAACAGCCAGGAAGCACGTCAGGGAACTGATCACCGTAACGGAGAGCTTCATGGCTTCGTGTACCCGGTCTTTTCTGCCGATGCCGTAGTTGTAGGACACCATCGGTACCAGGCCGTTGTTCAGACCGAAACTCGGCATGTAGCAGAAATTCTGCAGCTTCATCCAGATGCCGTAGACAGCGGTTGCGGTCGTGGAGTAGACCAGCAGGATCTGGTTGATGAGAAAGCTGGTCATGGAGGAAAGACCCATCGTGATGATGGAGGGCAGTCCGACACGGAGGATGGCCAGTGCTTCTTCGGCGCGGAATGCCGGTCGCAGCATATCGCTGCGCACCGCTTCGTTGTATTTCATGTTCAGAACGACTGCGATGATGACCGCGAAGATCTGTCCGCCGACGGTAGCCCAGGCTGCTCCGGCAATGCCGAGGGCAGGAAACGGACCGATTCCGAAGATCAGCAGCGGATCAAAGATCAGGTTGAAGACGGCACCGGAAGCCATAGCGGTCATGGACAGGGTCGCTCTTCCCGCCGATACGAGCAGACGTTCATAGTATTTTCCGAAGACAGAGCCGCAGGAGAAGCACCAGTTGATCATGAGATAGAGGGCACCCATTTCGGCAATCTCCGCAACATCCGTCTGCAGCCGGTAAAGCGGTCCGGAGACGAAGAGACCCAGGAGGATGAAGACTGCGGTCACACAGAGGCTCATGAAGGTCATGGTACGGATGGAGGCGGAAGCTTTTTCCTTCTCTCCCTGACCCATGTGCCTGGCCCAGACGGCAGATACACCGGTGGCCGTACCGACAGCGATCGCTGTGACGATCTGCTGCATGGGAAATGCCAGGGAGACTGCGGTCAGGGCATGTTCCGAGATCCGGGCAACGAACATGGAGTCCACGATGTTGTACATGGCCTGGATGAAGAAGGAGATCATCATCGGCAGGCTCATCTTCAGGAGTACCTGGGGTACCGGCAGTTCAGCCATCATGGTCATACGGTCGTTCTTGTTCATAGGTCACCTCATTCAACGTGCAGATTATAATCCGTGAAGGAACGGAAATTCAAGTTTCCGGCGATAGAAAAACCATGGGTTCCCGGGGAATCCATGGTATTAAAGCGAATATTGTCCGAGGGCTTCCGGAAGGTCCGGGAAGATCCTGAGATCCTTGTCGAGACGGTCACGTACGGTGATGGATTCACCGGTGAACGGATGGGTGAAGCGGATCTCATAGGCATAGAGTCCCATGCGGTGGAATTCCCGGGCTTTACGTCCGTAGATGGGATCATCCACGATCGGCAGTCCGGCGTGGGAAGTATGGACGCGGATCTGGTGGGTCCTTCCGGTCTGCAGCTCACACTTCAGGATGATGAAGGGATGCTTGCGCAGAATGCATACGGCATTGGTCTCCGCATCCTTTCCGGTATCCGATACGATGTATTTGCCGTTGACGTGGCGGTCCTTGCCGATGGGCAGGGTCCAGTGGTATTTCTGTCCGGGACGTGTTTTTCCCCAGCAGACAGCCAGGTAGGTGCGGTGGATATCCCGGTTCCGGAGCATGTTTTCAAACAGCGGCTGGAACAGCGGGTGCTTGATGAAGATCATCAGGCCGCTGGTTTCCTTGTCCAGACGGTGGATGTAGCGTACCGGGGACTGGATGTTGTTCTGCAGCTGAAAGGCAGCAGCTTGTGCGGCAAAGGTATCCGTGTTGTCAAAGCCGTCATGGACGATGATTCCCGCGTCCTTGTGCGCAATGTACAGGAAGTCATCTTCATATACGATGCGGCAGGATTTCTGTGCCGGGGTGTAATCGATGGCCCCTTCAGGGAGGTGTACGGTCAGTTTGTCACCTGTGTGCAGGATCTCCAGGGCCTTGACCGGACTGCCGTTCAGGATAAGACGTTTTTCCTGCTGCAGGAGATACCCGGTCTTTGCGGAGATCTGCAGGAGATCCGGCAGGGTCTGTCCGTCCTGTTCTTCACGGACGCGTATAACAAGATCGTTTCCGTAGATCTTTGCGTCGATCATAATCCTTTGACTCCTCTTCTGGTCATGACCGTGATGCTTTCGACATGGGGTGTCTGCGGGAACAGGTCAAAGGGAATGACAGTGCGCAGTTCATAGGTTTTCTTGAGGGTTCTGATGTTCTTGGCAAGCGTGACAGGATTGCAGGAGATGTAGATCAGGCGGTCGGCCGGATATTCCTCCAGTGCCTCGAGCATGGCTTCATCCATTCCGGAACGCGGCGGATCAGCCAGTACGGTGTCGAAGCGATGGACAGCAGACATCTTCCGGTAGCCTTCCGCTGCGTCCGCACAGAGGAATTCGGCGTTGGTCACACCGTTGATCTCTGCGTTGTACCGGGCATTGCGGATCGCTGCAGGAACATTCTCGATGCCGCAGATATATGCTGCACGGTCTTTGGCCATGAGTGACATGGCGCCGACACCGCAGTAGAGTTCGGCCAGGGCTTCGCAGTTCTGGACTTTGGCGACGGCTGTGCGGTATAACGCAGCGGCCTGTGCAGTATTGAGCTGGAAGAAGGATTCCGCGTTGAGGCGGAGCCGGATGCCTTCAATTTCGATCATGATGTGGTCCGTTCCGGCCAGGGTGCGGCAGGCGGAGCCGAAGATGCTGCGGCTGCGGCGGTCGCTGTTGAGGCTCTGGACGATCGATTCCGTGGCCGGGATGTTCATCAGTTCTTCCAGGCATTCCTTCGGGAACGATGTATGCTTGCCGGTGATGAAGGCGCACTGGGCATGGGACTGGATGCTGCGCAGGACCAGATAGCGCAGTCCGCTGTCCTTCTTTGCGTCGAAGGCAGGAATGCTGTACTTGTTCAGTACGGCAAGGATGGACCTTCGCAGGGTTTCGATCTCTTCTGTATGGACCAGACAGTCTTCGACCGGGATGAAGCGGTTGGTTCCGGCAGCGTACATGCCGGTGACAAGTTTTCCGTCCACCATACGGACCGGGAGCTTGCAGGCAGACCGGTAGCGGGTATCCAGGGGTGCTTCATGCATGCCGCGGATGAAGGATTCCTTCACATTGCCGTATTTGTACAGGGCTTCCTTGAGGAGGGACAATTTCTGTTCGATCATGAAATCGTGGCCGGTGCACAGGAAAGGGCATCCGCCGCATGTACTGCTGTACGGACAGGCAGAGGGGATCCGGTGAACCGAGGGTTCCAGAATTCTGACGCATTCCGCGCGTGCATAGGACGGATTTGATTCTGTAATGCGGATCTCGGCGGTCTCCCCGGCAAGGACACCGGGACAGAAGACAGGTCTGCGGTGATCGTAGCCGATGCCTTCACCGTTGATGCCGGTTTTGACAAAGTTCATTTTCATTGCAGGAATACCAGATAAGGATCAGTGCAGAAGTTGTCCAGACTGTAGATGAAATAGACGTCTGTGTTTTCCTGCAGCAGGGATGAGGCAGCGGTGCGGTAGTAGCGCAGGTCGACCATGTCGATCTGTTCGTATTCCGCAGCGAGATAAGGAATCAGGATATGGGCGTAGGAATCCTTGATGATCAGGGCATGTCTGCCGTTCCTGACGTTTGTTCCG
>JAFWJP010000301.1 GCA_017514645.1 Solobacterium sp.
GGCAGAGTTACCGTGGTAAAGACCTTGAAGCGGGTCGCACCCATATCCCTGGCCGCTTCCTCCAGGGAAGGATCGATGTTCTTGAGCAGACCGCGCATCATCATATAGCAGACCGGGAAGAACGTCAGGGTCTGGACGATCGTGATCCCCCAGAAACCATAGACATTATTTTCATAGATATGCAGAAGATACCTGGTAATGATGCCGGCCTTTCCGAACAGCATGATCATGGAAAGGGACAGCACGAACGGCGGTGATACCACCGGCAGAAGACTGATGACCTTGAACAGAGCCGCCAGGACCCTGGTCTTCAGCTGTACGTATTCTTCCACGTACGCGAACAGAAGACCGATCAGGGCGGACAGGATACCGACCAGGAAACCGACCTTCAGCGTATTGGTGATGGCCTTGCGGAAGCTTCCCAGGGCCAGAACACGCCGGAATACATCCAGGGTCAGACCGTTTCCGGATACGATACTGTCCACCAGCAGGATCGCCAGCGGATACAGGATGAACAGGGTCAGGAACACGACCAGGACGACGATCGTCGTGACCATGATCGGGTCGGCAAAGAACTTTTTCCGGTCAAGTTCCCGGCTTTGGCTGGTTGCCATATTGCCCTCCTCTCTTTGTTTACAGTAAATACCGGGCTGAAACCCGCCCGGTATGTTCGGTTTTCAGAACCGTTATTCTGTCTTGAATCTGTCGTCGCCGCCGCCGAGCGCGTTCATGACTTCCGTAATGTACGTCTCAGTGTTCGCCTTGGCATCTTCGAAGTCATAGTCCATGACATTGTTCGGATCCAGACCGAAGTCATCTACGACATCCGGCTGCTTCGCATTGTCAATGACCAGGAACTGATAGGAACCGTTCTGTGCAGCGAGTTCAACACACTCCGGGGACAGGGCGTATTCGATCCACAGCTTTGCAGCGTTCGGATGCTTGCAGCCCTTGAAGATCGCTGTCGCACCGACTTCGAAGGATGTACCGGAAGCCGGGATGATCAGCTCGATGTTGCCGTAGCCGTTGTCAACGATCTGCGTAATGCCGTCATGCAGGAAGCCGATACCGATGACGCATTCACCTGTACCAACGTTCTTGGACGGACCGGAACCGGACTTCGTGTAGACCTGGATGTTCTTGTCAAGGTCAACCAGATACTGGATGCCTTCGTCATGTCCGAACATCTGGATCATGGTGTTGATGACGAGTTTCGCTGTACCTGCTGTGTTGTAGTTGGACAGCCAGATCAGGCCCTTGTACTTCGGATCCAGCAGATCCTTCCAGTCAGCCGGCTTATCCAGACCCATGCGGGCCAGTTCATCCTTGTTGACCATGAATCCCAGGATTCCCTTGTAGATACCGTACCAGTAGCCGTCCGCATCACGGTAGGCATCACCGAGCAGATGGACAGCGTTCTCAGCTTCATACGCTTCCAGCAGACCCTTCTTCGCCGCAATGTTGTACGGATCGGTTGTTCCGCCGAACCAGACGTCACCCGAAGGATTTCCGTTTTCTTCTTCGATCTTCGCCTGTACTTCACCGGTGGACAGTCTCTGATAGGTTACCTTGATACCATAGAGTTCTTCAAAGTGCTCACAGGCCGCAGCCAGATATTACTCTTCACAGGAACCGTAGACGACCAGTTCGCCTTCTTCCTTCGCGGCCTTGACCAGTTCGGAATCGTCTTCGTTGACGGTTGTTCCGCCATCGTCAGTACCGCTGCAGGCAGTCAGACCCATGACCATTGTGCCTGCAAGGAACATTTTCAATAGCTTTTTCACAATTTCTTTCCTCCTATTATGAATTCTTTGTGAAACTCTTGTCTGTTGTCATTATAATCCTCAGGTGAATAAATGTAAACGCTTACGGAACCGTTTACGGTAGTATAATGGAATCAGGATACAGAGGTATAACCTATGACAACGGAATTTGTACGGAAACAGCCGGAAGAGACCGGCATCTCATCCCAGGCCATCCTGGATTACATCAATGCACTGGAACAGGCAGATACGGAAATGCACGGACTGATGATCATGCGCCATGACGCAGTGATTACCGAGGGCTGGTGGAAACCCTACGGGCCGAAGATCCGTCATGGCCTGCAGAGCCATACGAAAACCTATACCGTAACTGCGGTCGGCATTGCCCTGCGGGAAGGAAAGCTGAGGCTCGATGAGCGCATCATCGATATCTTCCCGGAAGAAGCACCGGA
>JAFWJP010000302.1 GCA_017514645.1 Solobacterium sp.
GATACTGATTTTTCATACAATCCGATCATGTTTCTCATCCTCAAACCCCAACTTATTGCTCCGACATCCAAATCACAGCCACAACCTGCCGTTATCCAAATCACTAACTCAACCCTGCCGCAAAAACATCTAAACTGGCCACTCAACCCTATGACATCTAAACCGCCTACTCAACCCTCCGACCGGAGCGATTGATATGTTCTGACAGTGCGATTTTTACGGTCAAATCAGCTCACTGCCGCTGACGGCCCGATACCCGAAAAACCCGGAAATACGGCGCTTTTTCGGCGGTCAGTCCTAAATGCGTGACATCAATACTACCGTCTCAACGTGCAGCGTTCCCGGGAACATATCCACAGGCTGTACCCGTTTGAGTTCATACCCTTTTTCCTGCATGATCTTTACATCTCTTGCCAGTGTCGCAGGATCACAGGAAACATAGACCAGTTTTTCCGGAGCCATGACCGCAATGGCATCCAGCGTATCCTTTGAGCAGCCTTTCCGCGGCGGGTCTACGATCACAACATCCGGCTTGATCCGGTTCTGCAGCAATACTCTGGCACCTTTGTTCGCGTCTGCTGTCAGGAATTCTATATTGTCGATTTCGTTGATCTGTGCATTGACCCGGGCATCCTTCACCGCGTCCGGAACGATCTCGATTCCGTATACTTTCTTTGCATGTCCGGCACACAGCAGTCCGATCGTCCCCGTACCGCAGTACAGATCGATCAGCACCTCATTCCCGGTCAGTCCGGCATATTCGATCGCGGTACGGTAAAGGACTTCCGTACCGTACGGATTGACCTGGTAGAAGGAATGCGCACTGATCCGGAAGGTACATCCAAGAAGTTCTTCCTCAATGTACGGATCACCGTACAGAATCTTCTCCCTGTCCGAGAGAATCACATTGTCTTCCCGGTTGTTCACGATCAGGGAGACGGAACGGATCTTCGGGAACCTTCTCACCAGTTCATCAACAGTCTGCGTATCGTTTGAGAATACATCATGACGTACGATCAGGCATACCATGACCTGATCCGTTCTGTGCGCGTGCTTGACGAGGATCCAGCGTACCTCTGCTGCTTTGCCGTTCTTCTGCAGGATCTCCCGCATTGCGGCTGTGATCTCATTGGAAAGGTCGCTCTGCACAGCACAGCTTTCATACGGAACGATATCATTCGTATGGTTTCTGTAGAAACCAGTGATGACCTTCCCGTCCCGGATCCCGACGGGTACCTGTACCTTGTTGCGGTAAGCGGTTGTCTGCTCAGTATAAAGGATCGGCAAAGGCTCGATATCCATCCCGGCATTCATCCGGAAACAGTTCTTTACTTTATCCATCTTGAACTGCATCTGCGCATCATGATCCATGTGCATTAGCTGACACCCGCCGCAAAGACGGTATACCGGACACACAGGATCAACCCTGTGCTCGGACGCTTCCAGCAGCCGGATGACCCTGGCATACCCGTAATTCTTCTTCAGCGCGGTTACACCCAGTTCCGCAGTCTCGCCCGGAATCAGGTTCGGCACGAAAAAAGCCATGCCGGCATGATGCACTACACCATGACCGTCATAGGTATATCCGTCCGCAGTCGCTGTAAATGTCTCGTTCTTCTTCATCATTTTCAAGAAAGGCATGCAAACGCATGCCTGTTTCATTATCCTTCTTCTCCGCTGACTTCCATCTCCGTCGGTTCTTCCGTAGATTCCGGCTGAGGATTGTTGCGGCGTTCAACATCATCACGCAGTTCCTGCGCAAGTGCCGCATCTATCGGTTCACTGACCAGCTGGGAGAGCGGCTCTTCCATGGAACTTGTTCTGGTCTTGATCACATAGACAAAGCCTTCATCGTAGGAATCCTTCGGTACATAGTTGTAGACATGAACCTCCAGATCATACATTTTCTTACCGTCATGCTGTGTAAAGTATACACTCGGATCCAGCAGACTGCAGACACTGGTATAGATCTGATCCGCCGTTGAAAATGCCGCATCCGAACCCGCGTCATCCGCAATATCCGCATACACCCGCAGTGTTCCCGTCGCCAGATGCACTTCCGCGTCATTGACGCCGCTGACCGCCTTGGCGCTCTTTTCCACACTCTGCAGATCGGATTTCGTGATTGCCGGATCCAGGTCACCGTCATAACGATTGCCGATGATCGGTGAACCACCGTCGATCTTCGCCGACAGCAGCATCCAGCCGAATGCCAGCAGCGGAATCAGAACCAGCGCAAGACAGATAAAGAATATCTTCTTTACCCTTCTTTCCTTTCTGGTAAGAGATGTGATCTTTTTCGGGCTTGCCTTTGTCTTCGTTTTTTTCTTCGTTGTCTTCGTTGCCATAGCGCTATTGTATACCAATCAAGGATGATGCACCATCCTAACGATTCTTAAGTTCTTCCTTGATCAGCGTATTGACCACACCCGGATTTGCTTTTCCGCGGGATGCCTTCATGACCTGACCGACCAGGAAACCGACAGCTCTGTCCTTGCCTGCCTTGAAATCTTCGATTGCCTGCGGATTGGCATCCAGCACGGAAACGACCATAGCACGCAGTGCCCCTTCATCCGAGACCTGCTCCATGCCGCGTTCCTTGGCAGCTCCTTCCGGATCCTTGCCTTCCATCAGATCATCCACCAGTTCCTTCGCCTGTTTGCCGTTGATCCGGCCGTCATCGACCATCTTCACGAGTTTTGCAAGGTTCTCCGGCAGAAGCACACAGTTCTCAATGGACATCTCATGACGGTTCAGCCAGCCGCTGACATCACCCAGCAGCCAGTTGCAGACACCCTTCGCATTGTCTGAATATTCCATGACCTTCTCAAAGAAATCAGAGATCTCCTTGTTGGCAATCAGAATACTGATGTCATGCGCACTCAGTCCGTATTCACGGCTGTAACGCTCTTCACGGACCTCCGGCAGTTCCGGCATGTTGTCCTGAATATCCTTGATCCATTCCGGATCCAGACGGATCGGGAAGATATTGGGCTCAGGGAAGTACTTGTAGTCAACAGTTCCTTCCTTGCGGCGCATCATGACCGTCGTACCGGTCTTCTCATCGAAACGTCTTGTCTCCTGGAAGATCTCTCCGCCGTTCTCCAGTACTGTCTTCTGACGATTGATCTCATAATCAACCGCTTTGCCGATATTCGAGATCGAGTTCATGTTCTTGATCTCGTTCTTGACGCCGAGCTTTCCGGATCCTTTCGGCGCAATGGAAATATTGACATCACAGCGCATGGAACCTTCTTCCATCCGGCAGTCACTGACACCAAGGTAGTACAGCGTCCTGCGCAGAGCTTCCACGTAGGCTTCTGCTTCCTGACCATTGTGCATATCCGGCTCGGATACGATCTCGATGAGCGGTGTACCGGAACGGTTGAAGTCCAGCAGGGTTTTTGTCTTCAGATGGAACTGCTTGGCAGTATCCTCTTCCATATGAATACGGTTGATCCGGATCTTACGCGGACCTTCTCCTGTATCGATCACGACATAGCCGTTTTTCCCGATCGGATGGAACTGCTGTGTGATCTGGAATCCCTTCGGCAGATCGGAGTAATAGTAGTTCTTGCGGTCGAACTTCACCAGCGGATCGATCGTCAGGTGCAGACCTGTGCAGGCCATGATCGCTTTGCGTACAGCCTCCATGTTCAGGCACGGCAGTGTACCGGGCATACCAAGGTCGATCTCATTCACCGCAGTATTGGCCTTGCGTCCGTAGGTACACGGCGCACCGGAGAACATCTTGGTGACGGTTTTCATCTGGCAGTGGATCTCAATGCCTATCGTTGCTTCATATTCCATATCACTCCACCTCGGCTTTCATATCCTTGCTGCCGGTGATCTCTTCGATCGCCTTGCCGAAATCAAACATCGTCGTCTCTTCGAACGGACGGCATGTCATATTCAGACCGAGCGGCAGATCATCCGCGAATCCCATCGGCACCGTCATGGACGGATAACCGCTGAAATTGCCCATAGCCATATAGTTTTCAACGATCAGATAGTTTGCGCTGAGTTCATCCGCACTGTTGTCATCCAGATACGGTGCAGGATTGTCACTTGCCGGAGCCATGACCGCATCATATTCCTTCAGACAATCCTTCATGGCATCCACGATCTTCCGGCGTACCTTCTGTGCCTTGCGGAACAGACGCTCCTGGTTCTCTTCAAACAGGCCGTAGGAACCAATGACGAAACGCTTCTTGATCAGCGGACCGAATCCATTGGTACGGGTATTCTTCATCAGTTCTTCCATCGTTTCACCCTTCTGGACATTTCCGAAACGGATACCGTCCAGATTGGAGTGGTTGGAAGTCGCTTCACAGTTCGCAATCAGATAATATGCCGGCAGGATCGCCTTCATCAGATCTTCATCAAAATCATAGACATCGACCTGTGCACCGCGGGCTTTCAGTTCATCCATGACATGGTTGAACGCCGCAATGGTCTGCGGATTCTTCAGATTCCTGACAACATTGCCGAGAACCGCGATCTTCTTCCCGTGCATATCGGAATTCAGCTCAGCAGAATAATCCGGAACCTCACGGAACGAAGATGTCATATCCCGGTCATCACGACCGGCAAGAACCTGCAGGGCAATGCAGGCATCTTCAATGCTTCTGGTGAAATAACCGACATGATCCAGACTTGACGCATACGGGAGAATACCGTAACGGCTGATCCGGCCATAGGTCGGCTTGACACCGACGATGCCGCAGAACGCTGCAGGCTTGCGGACGGAATCACCGGTATCCGAACCGATTGCCATCGGTACAACACCTGCGGCTACCAGTGCAGCGCTTCCTCCGGAAGAACCGCCGGTCATGCGGGCAAGGTCATACGGATTGTGTGTCGGACCGGAATAAGCCGAAAGGTTGGTGCCGCCCATTGCCAGCTCATCCATGTTCGTCTTGGCAATGACAACTGCACCTGCCGCCTTCAGTTTATCCACGATGTGGGCATTGAAGACCGGAACATAGTTCCAGAGAATGTTGGATTCCGCCGTTGTACGCAGTCCCTTTGTACTGACGTTGTCCTTCAGGGCGATCGGTACACCGCGCATCAGACCGTCTTCCGGCAGTTCCTTCAACTGTGTATCAATATCCGCAAACGTCACGACCGCATTCAGTTTTTCCTGCAGCCGCTGTGCCTCTTCATATGCACCGCGTACGTTCTTCTCTACATTGCCGCGGTCTTCCCTCAGTTCCTTAATCATCCTTCATCACCACCTTCGGCAATGCGAAATGTCCCTCGATCTTCGACTTGACATTTGCCAGCGCTTCCTCCTGCGTGATCACATTGGTCACCGTATCTTCCCGCATGTAATACGTTTCATCTTCAAAAGGATAGACCATTTCCTCGGTATCTTCCGTATCAATGGCATCCAGGAGATGAAGCTGGCTCATCAATGTATCGAATTCCTTCTTGATCCATTCAGCTTCTTCATCCGTCAGCCGGAACATCAGTTGTTCCGCCAGCTTCTTGAAGTAAGCCGCATCTTTTCTTTCTTCCATACGAAAACCCTCTTAACTTTATTATTATATAAGTTACAGTACGATTATTCAACTGTCCCGAACTGCTCTGCGAATGTTTCCTCAGAGATGATCGGGATCCCAAGTTCCTTTGCTTTACGGTTCTTGGTAGATGCGGATTCCGGATCATTGTTGATGAGATAATCCGTTGACTTCGATACCGAACCGGTTACCTTGCCGCCCTGTGATTCAATGTAGGCCTTCAGTTCATTCCGGTTCTTCCAGATATGCACATCACCCGTTACCACGAATGTCATACCTGCTGCTTTCGTGCCCCTTTCAGCGTGAACCGGTTCTTCTACGTTCACCAAGGTCAGAAGATCCTGCACGATTGCCGCATTGTCCGTATTCCGGAACCATGTCACGAATGATGCACTCTTCTCCGGACCGATACCGTCCACAGCCGCGAAGACTTCCGGATCATCGGTTGTCCGCGCAGTTTCCAGCAGTTTCTGAAACCCATAGGCTCCGAGCAGGCGGTTCGCCACATCCGGACCGACCAGCGGAATACTGAGTGCGAAGAGGAACCTGGCAGCCGGAACCTGCTGTGCTTTTTCCAGCGAATTCATCAGGTTGTCTGCCGACTTCTCCCCGAAGCCTTCCAGTTGACTGATCTCATCCCGATGATCCTTCAGACGGTAGATATCCGCTGCTGTATGGATCCATCCTTCATTGACAAACCGTGCCAGCGTCGCTTCAGAAATTCCGTCGATATCCATTCCGCCCTTTGATACGAAACGGGTGAACTTCTTCAGTTCCTTTGCCGGACATGCCGGATTCGTACACCGCAGTGTTCGGGTTCCGCTCGCTTCTGATACGTGGATTTCTGTCGCCGCGCCGCAGACCGGACAGGTTTCCGGAATTTCCAGGAGTCCTTCCGTGCGGTTGACCTTGATGACCTTGGGAATGATCTTGTTCGCCTTGATCACCGACAGTTCCGTTCCCGCTCCACCGATCCCGAGACGCTCACATTCACTGATATTCACCAGGGAAGCGCGCTTGACGACCGTACCTTCCAGCTGCACCGGTTCGAATACCGCTACCGGTGTGATCGTGGATGCTGCACAGGACCACTCAATGTACTGCAGAACGCTGTCTGCCGATTCATCCTGCCACTTGAACGCAAAGCCGGCTCTCGTCGCATGATGTCCCGTAACACTTCCTGATGACGCATATTCTGTATCGTCATATACGATCACCAGACCATCGACGGGATACGGATTCTCTCCGCCTGTTACCTTCTGCGTCCAGCGGCTGATCGCATCATGTACATGCATACTGTCCGGAACGCCGATCTCCTCCCGTTCAACGGGAGAGAATCCCTGATCCCGGAGCCATTGCATTCGTTCACCCCAGGAATTCAGCGGTTCATCAATGTGGACCAGGGTGAACGGAATCCAGTTGACATGCCGGCGTTTCAGCTCTTCCGGATCCTGTACGAGGATACCGTTTTCCCTGCGCCATGGACCTCCTTCCGACCGGAAGACTTTATATCCTGATTTCACAGAGATTTCTGTATGTTCCGTATCACTGTACGCGCAGAGTGTCACGATCAGGAAGAATACAGCGAGGATCCCCGTCAGATACAGCGCTGTTGTATTGTCCATGCGGAACAGCCGCAGACCGCCGAAACATAC
>JAFWJP010000303.1 GCA_017514645.1 Solobacterium sp.
AGATTTCGCTCTTTGGCAATTCTTTCCGGACTCTTATGCCGCTGTTTCCATTCATTGTAGATTTCTACTTTTTCTTCATAACTCAATTTCATAAAAACACTCCCCAAAAGTTTTGTTCAACTTTTGGGGAGCACTTCAGAAGCAGGACATTTTCATATACAGGAGATACTCAGGATCTCAGCAGTTCCTTGACCTTCACAGCCATGCCGTCGGTGTCTCCCTTCAGCATGATCGTGACGTTCTTCAGCGGCAGCTGGTCGGCATAGACGTAGAGATCGCTGATTGTTTTGCCGAGGGCCGGTCCGGACCGTGTTTCCACGTTGACACCGGCAAGCTTTCCTTCAAACAGTTCCGGATACTGCAGCCACATGACCGGACAGGAATCGTGCATGAAGACGACGGAGCCGTGTCCGTTGCGCTCATACAGCGGCATGATATACGCGTTGGCTTCCTGCAGGGGCCGGCTCCACGGTTTTCCGCAGGATCCGATCTCTTCAAGATCTGCTTTGGTCAGGCGCATCTGGTGGGTGACATCGATCGGGAACATCACTACGGGGATCCCGGATTTGAAGATGCATTGGGCGGCGTGGGGATCCGCAAGAATATTGAATTCGGCAGCCGGTGTCCGGTTTCCGCCGATGATGGCGCCGCCCATGATGGCGATCTCCTTGACCAGGGAAGCGAACTTCGGATATTTGATGATCGTATTCGCAATATTGGTGAGCGGACCGACGGCGACGACCGTGAGTTCCTGCGGATATGCACAGGCAGCTTCATACAGCTTGTCCCAGGCGTGTTCTGTTTCGGCAGGAGCGTCTGATTCCGGGATCACCGCTCCACCCAGTCCGTCCTTGCCATGGGCATCGGGCGCGGTTTCCAGCGGGATGATCCACGGCTGTTCCGCACCGGGATAGACTTTGATATCGGCACGTCCGGCCAGAGCGAGGATATTGCGTACATTGCGGAACGTCTGCGTCAGTTCTGCGTTGCCGGCGACAGCGGAAACACCGACGATATCAATACTGTCAAACTTCGTTGCCAGGATCAGGGCCATTGCGTCATCAATGCCGGCATCACTGTCGATCCATACCGGTTTCTTCATCATACGGTCTCCTTTCCGCCGAAACGGCTGCACGCTTCGATCAGGCATTCCACGAACTTCTCCCTGTCGATGCCTGTTACGGCTGTACAGTTGGGTTTGTTTCCGGTCGTTCCCTTGTAGTCGGCCATGGTCAGTCCGCGGGTGTATTCACCGTCCAGGACGATCTCAACATAGTAATCGTGCATTTCAAAGATTTCCGGATGTACCAGCGAGAGTACGGCACAGGGATCGTGCAGGGTCACACCTTCCCAGCCGAGGTCTTTCAGTTTGATCTGGAAGAAATCCAGCCAGCCGGCTACGGTTTCCGCGACCGGATTGTGCAGGGCGCGGATCTTCTCCCATTCCTCCGGATAGATGATGGCCTGTTCGGTAACATCCAGTCCGCACATCTGAACGGGAACACCGGAATGATACTCAATATAAGCCGCTTCCGGGTCGTTGAGCAGGTTGAATTCGGCAGCACTTGTCCAGTTGCCGTTGCGCAGTCCGCCGCCCATTGTAGAGATCAGCCGGATCTTGTGCTTCAGTTCCGGATGTGTCAGCAGCAGTGTTGCGACGTTGGTCTGCGGTCCTGTTGCGGCAATGATGACCGGTTCTTCCGATTCCCGCAGTACCTTGGCCATCATCTCCACGGCAGACAGTTCGCTGGGCGGATACTTCGGTTCCGGCAGTACCGGACCGTCCAGCCCGGTTTCTCCGTGATAGTCTCCGCCGGTCATCAGATCGGCGATGAGCGGTACTTCCCGTCCTTCCGCCACCGGTATGTCCAGGTCCAGCAAAGCTGCGATCTTTCCGGCATTCCGGGTCAGTTTGGCCAAGGTCTGGTTGCCCGCAACGGTCGTGATCGCCTTGATCTCAAAGCGCGGATCCGAAGCCGCAATGACCCAGGCAATCGCATCATCGTGTCCGGGATCTCCGTCCAGGATCAGTGGTATTTTCTTCTGATTATCCATGTGTGTACTCCTTTACAGGATCATTCTGAATCCATTGTAGCAGAAAGAAGCACAGCGCAGGAGGAACAAACATGATACACTGTTCTCACACACATACAGGAGGCATACATCTATGAGCAGGTTTATCATTGATCAGTCGTTCTGGGATCTGTTCCCGGACGCGTCGATCGGCGTGCTGCTGCTGAAGGATTATGAGAACGCGGCGGAATCACCGCAGGAACTGGTGGACATGCTCGCTGAAAGCAATTCCCTTGCGGCAAAGTATCTGACAGCGGAGAACTTCAGCGACAATCCCGTGATCCAGGTCTGGCGGCAGGCATTCCGGAAGTTCAGGACAAAGAAGGGTGCCCGCTGCAGCATCGAAGCTTTGCTGAAGCGTTCCCAGGGGGACAATCCTGCCCATACGATCAATCCTTTGGTGGATATCTACAATTCGGCGAGTCTGCGCTTTGCTCTGCCGGTAGGCTCCGAGGATCTGGATACCTTTGCGGGTGATCTCCGTCTGACGATCACGGAGGGCGGCGATGAATTCTATCTGATCGGTGAAGAGGAGAACAATCCCTCTCTGCCGGGAGAACTGGTCTACAAGGATGACGCAGGTGCGGTGTGCCGGTGCTTCAACTGGCGTGACGGACAGCGTACAATGATCACGGAACATACCAGGAACGCGTTCATGATCATTGAGAATATCGAACCTGAGCGCATCGGAGACCTGAAAGGCATCATGGGATTCGTACAGGAAAACGCAGAACGGTACCTGCACGCTTCCGTGACGAAGCAGATCCTGGACATTGATCACCGGGAAATGGAACTGTAAACGTACGGACGGTGTCAGAAGACGCCGTCTTTTCCGTCTTTTGGGACAGGAGGACATCCTGCGGCTGAAACCGTGGGCTTTCCGTGCCTTGCAGGTTATAATGATTACAGCGAAACATACAGGATATGGAGGTGACGTATCTTGATCAAGGCAGTGATATTTGATATGGACGGTGTTCTGATCGAAGCGAAGGAATGGCACTATGAAGCTTTGAACAAAGCATTGAAGCTGTTCGGCTATCAGATCAGCCGTCAGGAACATCTGTCGACCTATGACGGTCTTCCGACCATGAAGAAACTGGAGATGCTCAGTATGGAGAAGGGACTTCCCCGGAAGCTTCATCCCTTCATCAATGCGCTGAAACAGCAGTATACCATCGATCGTATCTATGCGGACTGCTATCCGCTGTTTGTCCACCAGTACGCGCTTTCCCGCCTGAAGCGGGAAGGATACCGTCTTGCGTGTGCATCCAATTCCGTCCGGAAATCCGTGGAACTGATGATGAACCGCAGTGATCTGATGCAGTATCTGGAATTCTGCCTGAGCAATCAGGATGTCAAGAAGGCCAAACCCGATCCGGAGATCTACACGACCGCGATCAACCGTCTCGGACTGACACCGGAGGAATGCCTGGTCGTCGAGGACAACATCAACGGGATCCTTGCAGGTCAGCGTTCCGGCGCGCACGTGATGAAGGTTGAAACGGTATATGACGTCAACTATGAGAATATCCGCAGGGCGATCGCCGAAGCGGAGAAGGGAGAATAACCATATGAAGATCGTTCTTCCGATTGCCGGAAAGGAAACCGTACCTGAAGGAAGCCAGTATATCCTCAGCCTGTATGAAATCGAACGGGAAACTGTTCTGAGCCATATCTACAATTCCCTGAAGACCATTGAAGGTGCAGAGTTCATCGTGATCCTTCGCAAGGAGGATATCGCGAAGTATCACCTGAACAATATCGTAAGACTGCTGATACCGGGTGTGAAGATCATTTCTCCGGAAGAAGATACGATGGGGTCCGCATGTACAGCCATGCTGGCAATCGATGATATCGACGATGAAGAACCGATGATCATTGCCGCAAGCAACCAGCTGTTCCTGGACGACGCGGACAGGATCGTCCGTTATTTCCGTGATCAGGACTATGACGGCGGTGTCGTAACATTTGAAGACATCCATCCTAAGTATTCCTATGTCAAGCTGGATGAAAACGGACTGGTCATCGAAGCAGCGGAAAAGCGCCCCATCAGCAGGAACGCAACTGCCGGGTTCTACTACTTCAAGCACAGCCGTGACTTTGTGAACAGTACGATCTCGATGATCCGCAAGAATGCCAATGTCAACGGTATGTACTATCTGTGTCCGGTATTCAATGAGATGATCCTGCAAGGAAAACGGATCGG
>JAFWJP010000304.1 GCA_017514645.1 Solobacterium sp.
CAGTGCTTCCTTTGCCTTTTCATATGTCACGCCGGTACGTGTTTTGACTTCATCCATCATTTCGAGTGTAATCTTTTCCATTTCCATACCTCCTCAAATGGTTTGACCATCGGTCAAAAACAATATAGCACCTGTTTGACCGCCGGTCAACAGCAGTTAGTGCAGAATTGATCCAACGACCTTGGATACCAGTTTTCCGTCTGTCTTTCCCTTGTAGCGGGCCATCATTTCCTTCATGATGATACCCTGGCTCTTCTTGATGGGTTCCAGACCCTTTTCCGCCATGATCTCCTCAACGGCTGCCCGGATCTCATCCTCGGTCATCTGCTTGGGCAGATAGCTTTCCAGAAGTGCGATTTTCTGCTTTGTCGTCTCAATTGCGTCAATGCGGTCCGCCGGTGTTTCCGCCAGTGCTTCCCGTGTCTGTTTCAGCTCACGCTGTACGTAGGTGAGTTCCTCCTCCTTCGTCAGTGCTTCACCCTTTTCCTTTTCTCCCAGGGCAACCGCTGAAATGAGCAGGGACAGTACACCCTTCTTCAGAGTATCCTTGTCCTTCATCGCCTGCATATTATCTTTTCTCAGCTGTGTCAAAAGCTCTCCCATATTCATCACCCTTTCATTCAGAGATACTTTGTACTGTTTTATATTATATTACCATTTCCCGCCCAGGATGCGGATTATGGTATAATCTACACGTATACACGTTTCAAGCGGGGATATGGCGGAATTGGCAGACGCATCGGATTTAGGATCCGATGGGGTGACCCGTGCAGGTTCGAGCCCTGTTATCCTCACTGTTCAGGACAGATATGGGATTCCGGATCTCTGAGAAGAGCGGGATCTCATTTTTGTATGTGCAGGATACCGGATTTTTCATGAATATGCCTGCCGGGGATCCGAAATACACCCGGAATCGTGTAGAATGGAATCAACAGGAGATACCTTTGATGAACAATACAAAACACATGGTCGCCTTTGATTGCGGCAATTCTTCCTGTCGGGTCGTTCTCGGTACATATGACGGAAACAGAATCTCTATGGAAGTCATCACGCAGGTTCCGAATGAAATGATGGAGATTGACGGTATTTTCTACTGGGATTTTGAGGCTATCTGCCGCAACCTGAAACGTGGACTTGGAGAAGCCGTCCGCCGTACAGATCATATTGATTCTCTGGGAATCTGCACCTGGGGTGTGGATTTCGGGCTGTTTGACAAGGAAGGCCGGATGATCGGTCTGCCGCTGTCCTACCGGAACACCATCGGGGAGAAAGCACTGTCTGCCTTTTCCGCAGAAGAGCAGGAAGAAATGTTCATGGAGACCGGGATCCTCTGTGACAAGATCAATTCTGCCTGGATGCTTGCCGGCATGAAGGAAGTCATGCCGCAGCGGCTCAGGGAAGCAGACAAAATATTGATGGTACCGGACATCCTCAATTACATGTTCACAGGCAGAATGCTGAATGAACCCAGCGAACTGTCAACGACACAGTTCATGGAAGCCAGTACAGGGAAGATCAGCTCACGGATGTGCAGAAGGCTCGGCATACCGGAGAGCCTGTTCTGTGAAACCGGGATCCACGGTGAGATCATCGGGCATCTGCTTCCGTCGATCAGGGAAGAGCTGGGGATCGGCTATGAGATTCCGGTCGTCTGTGTTCCTTCCCACGATACTGCTGCAGCGGTGTTTGCTGTACCTGCAGCAGAAGACAGTTTCCTTTTTGTCAGTTCCGGAACCTGGTCCCTGATTGGTACCGAACTGGATAAACCGGTGATCACCCGGAATGCACTGGCCGGCAAACTGACCAATGAAACCGGGGCTTTCGGAAAAATTACGCTTCTGCGCAACAATGCAGGCATGTTCATCAACCAGCGGCTGAAACCGGAATATGAAGCGGAAACAGGCAGAAAGACCGGCTGGACGGAATTCAGCGAACTGGGTCTGCAGCATGAAGGCAGAGTACCTCTCTTCGACGTCAACGATGTCCGGTTCTTCAATCCGGTCAGTATGAGCGGTGCCATCCGTTCCTATCTTCTGGAGAGCGGTCAGACAACATCCGAAGCAGACTGGCCTACGATCATCCGGAGTTACCAGGTATCCCTGGCAGCCAGCTATGCACAGGTCTGCAGCGCCCTGGAACAGCTTTCCGGAAAGCGTTTCCCGGTGGTGTATATCGCCGGAGGAGGATCAAGAAACATACTGCAGAACAGGACAGTTGCGGATGTGCTGGGAAGACCGGTCATGACCGGAAGTGAGGAAAGTACGTCTTTCGGCTGTCTGGCGGCACAGCTGCCTGTACATGTGCCGGGCATTGATGTACAGGGGATGCGGAACATCCTACGCTCCAGCATAGAAGTTCGGGAATACCTTCCGCAGCAGGATCTGACGGCCTATGCAGAAGCATATGTCGCGCGCTTCGGCAGCTGACAGAAACGTAGCAGAGCAGACGTTTGAGAAGAAGGATGAAACGCAGGGTGTCCAGAGCAGCCTGCAGAACAGAAAAATCATACAGAAAGAGGAAGAGAACATGAAAACGATCAAAGACAAGTACTTGCTGGTAGGCGCTGATTTTGCCGGCTATCCCCTCAAGGAAGCCGTTGTGGCGCATCTGAAGGAAAAGGGCTGGAAGATCACCGATGTCGGTGTCGTGGATCCGACTGTGGATGACACGGAAATGATGTTCCAGAGAATCGGTTTCCGCGCCGGAGCGATGATCACCGAAGGTGAATTCGAAAGAGCGATCCTGTTCTGCGGTACCGGTATGGGAATCCATCTCGGTGCAGCGAAATGTCCAGGTGTCCGCGCAGGCGTTGTCGAGAGCCTTCCTGCGGCGATCCGGGCGATCTCCGGGAACGATGTCAACGTGCTGACCATGGGAGCGTTCTATGTTGCGCCGCAGACGGCCTGCGATATTGCGGACGCATATCTCAGTCTTGAACTGGGCAGCGGTTTTGAATGGTGGCATAACTTCTATGAATTCCACAAACTGGCAGTTGATGAGATCAATGCCTTCGACTATGAAACCTACAAGGCCAATGGATTCAAAATGGAACATCTGGGAGATGTAGAAATCAAACTGGAAACAAAGCCCGAATAACTGCTGTACCGGCCTGACAAAGCAAGCAGTACATATGAAAACAAGGGTTCTGTCCCTCTGCAGGAACAGAACCCTTTTCCGTTTCATCTACTGTTCATCAAACAGCGGTACGTATTCTTTCTTTGCGACATCGATGATGCCCATGTCGCTGATCTTGTATTCCGGGATGACCGGCAGTGCAAGCACAGCGATCCGCAGCAGCGGATTGAGGATCTGCAGGCCGAGTTTCCTGTCCGCTTCCTTCATGCGCTTTGTCCGCTCTGCAGTCTCTTCCGGTCCGAGTTTTGACAGCAGTCCGCAGATGGGCAGTTCGAGCACTTCGATGACCTTGCCGTCTTCCGCCGCAGCCATACCGCCGCCGCATTCCCGCAGCACATTCGCTGCAGCCACAGCATTGCGCGGTTCATCGTACACCAGCGTCAGATTGTGCGAATCATGCGATACCGTGGATGACAGCGCACCGTGATCGATGCCGAAGTTCCTCAGTACCGCCAGAGAGATATGATCCTTTCCGTAGCGGTTGATCACAGCCGCAAACATATGATTCTCGGGCAGGACCAGTTTCCCGTCCTTCACTTCCATCTCCATCTGTTCCAGTACGGTATAACTGGAGTTTACGGACGGATAGACAATGACGTTGACGGACACCCTGCCGTTTTCCACCGGGCACTTCACGGTAAAATCTTCTTCCGTCAGTTCCCGGACGTTCATGGTATTGATCTCTTCTTCCGGATAGGTTCTGTCTTCAATGTTCTTGAGCAGTTTTCCGTTTTCCGCAACCTTTTCACCGCCGTACCATACGGAAACCGGATTCAGTTCCTCCAGGTTTTCCAGCAGGTTGAAATCCGCGACGTAACCCGGCGCGATCGCGCCGATACGCTCCAGACGCGCTTCCCGGGCGATATTGATGGTAATGGACTTGATCGCGGTTACCGGATCCACACCGGCACCGATGAGGTGTCTTGCGGTATCGTTGATATGTCCGAGTGCCAGCAGGTCGCCCGCTTCCCGGTCATCCGTACACAGGCAGAGCGTATCAAAGTACTTCGAATGCCTGATTCCTTCAAACACCGCTTCGACATTGTGGCAGATGGAAGAATCACAGGCATCGAGATACATGCCGTTCCGGTACTTTTCCAGGGCTTCCTGGGAATCCGATGTTTCATGGTCGGTATACGGTCCCCCTGCCAGGTATGCCGAAAGATCTCTTCCCGACAGCATCGGTGCGTGTCCCTGAAGATACAGTCCGTGTTTCCGGGCGGCTGCGAGGATTCCCAGCATCCGGTCATCACCGTTCATGACCGCGATGCAGTCCATGACCTCCGCCAGACCGACGACCCGGTCCAGCTTTGCCAGTTCCTCGATCTCCTTTGCCTTGAAATCCGCACCGGAGTATTCCATCCCCGGCACCGCCGGTACACAGGAAGGAATATCGATCAATTGGCGCATGGGCAGATCTTCTGCACTGTCGTGCATGTATTTCACACCGCGGACACCGAGTACGTTTCCGACTTCATGAGGATCGGTGATGATCGTGGTCGTACCGTGGGGAATGATGGCCTTGGCCAGATTCCGCGGCGTCAGCATACTGCTTTCGATGTGCATATGCGCATCCAGGAATCCCGGTGCCATATACATTCCCTTGCCATCAACCACATGATCAGCCTCTCCGTCCGGTGTATCCGGATCCTTGTACTGAATATGGGAGAAGTATCCGTCCTTGATGAAGACATTCGCCGGCAGGATCTCACCGGTGAAGACATTGACGACCTTGACGTTTGTGATGACGGTATCACTCGGAATCTCTCCCAAGGATGCCTGCAGCAGTGATTTGATATCTTTCGGAAACAGATTCATACCTACACCTCTCTTTTCCCTATCATCGTATCATACAATGCGCATTTCCTTTCCTTTGCGGGATGATCTCAGGCATTTATAATAGAAAAAAAAAGGAAGGTATGATCATGAACTATCCCAAAGTAGAACTTCATTGCCATCTGGATGGTGCGTTCCCGGACCGTCTGTTTGTCAGATACTGCCGCGAGGACGGTCTGATACCGGAAGGCATGAGTGATGAAGAATGGCTCACACAGCACATCATGAACGATACAATGACGCTTTCCGAGTGCATGGGTCTCTTCGGTATTCTCACCGGACTGCTGCAGAATGCCGCACGTCTGGAGGAGTTGACCTGTGAGGTACTGAAGGACATGTATGAAGCCGGTACAAAGCTTGCGGAACTGCGGTTCTCTCCCCAGTCCCATGTCAATCCAGGTCTCAGTATGGAAGAAGCCGTGGAAGCTGTACTGCGCGGCAGAGAGAAAGCACTGGAAGTACATCCGGATTTGGTCTGCGGCATTCTGCTGTGCATGATGAATCTCGGGCAGAATCTCGGTACCGTTGTAAACAATACCAGGACGGTGGAACTCGCAGCCAAATACAAGGACCGCGGTGTCGTCGGCATCGATCTGGCCGGTGATGAGACTGCTACGCCGATCGAGGATTACGCAGAACAGTTCGCCCTTGCCCGCCGTCTCGGTGTCCGCTATACCATTCACGCAGGAGAAGCCGGTCCGGCAGCCAACGTCAGCTTTGCAA
>JAFWJP010000305.1 GCA_017514645.1 Solobacterium sp.
ATATAAAGAACAGGAAGTACATTGTTATCAAGGGCAAGAACATGACCAGGTTCAGAATGATGATGCTGTCGGCACTGATGTTCTCACTGGTTACACTGGTTGCTGCTTCGAGCAATCTGGACTACCTCCGTTCGATTCTGATGACGCTGGCACTGATGATGCTTGTTCTGGCAAGGGATGGTCTGGGCGAGGACGGCATCGTATACAACTTCAAGCGGCTGCCGTACTACGGAATCACCCGCTATGATTACTACAAGACCAAGGGTGCGTTCATCGTAGTGTTCCAGCTGACCGGTGTCGACAAGAACCGGAACGAATCCAGCATGAACATTGAAATGCAGTTCGATCTTCGCGATACAGAACGCGTCATGCTGTTTCTGAAGGAAAAGCTCCCTAAGAAGCACATGCGCATGAAGACATCACGCTAGTCATATCCGCAGGGATATGACTTTTTTGTTGACAGCATTCCAGTCCGGAGCTAAGATTAATATAGTCAAAATGACTATAATGAGGTGTATGGACAGAAAGGTTAATGAACAGGGGCAGGACCTGGAGACATTCCTGCAGAACTATGATGCCGGACGGTGGCCGAGACCGTCCTGTACCGTGGATATGGTGCTGTTCACGGTTTCCGGAGGGAAGCTCAAGGTGCTGCTGATCAAGCGGAGGAACCATCCGTGGATCGGTGACTGGGCAATGCCGGGCGGCTTTGTCAACATGGATGAGGACCTGGACGAAGCTGTGCTGCGTGAACTGAAGGAAGAGACGAACATGGCGGATGTCCTGTACTTCCATCAGCTGTATACGTTCGGCAATGTGGGCAGGGATCCGCGCACAAGGGTCATAACGACGGTGTACGTATCCATGACACCGGAAGAGAATATCCGCAGTACCTGTGCGGGTGATGACGCAAAGGAAGCGGTCTGGTTCGGGATCACCAAGGAACCTGTCGCTTCTACGCTGGAACAGAGGACATCCAGGCTGACGATCGCCAGTGAAGAAAACGATATCCGTATGGTCTATGAGATTACGGACTACGCCAAGGAAAACTATGTTATGACGCGTTCCAGACTGCTGGAAGAGTCGAATGCGGTTCTGGCGGGGGATCACATCAAGGCGCTGAATATGGCCATGGATCAGCTGCGGAACCGTTCCTCCCTGACCGGGATCATCTTCAATCTTCTCCCGCGGGAAGTGACCCTGGGAGAGGTGCAGAAAGCATATGAGTCCATCCGCGGGCATAAGCTGGATACCGGGAATTTCCGCCGGGATATCAAGAAGATGCTTGTACCGACAGGAAACTACCGTACAGTGAGGGGAAGAAAAGCCGCACTGTATACATTCAATCCGCTGTTTGAGAATCTGGAGGAAAATTTATGAAAGAGAACGTACTGATCGTCATCGATATGCAGAATGATTTCGTGGACGCTGCGCTGGGAACACCGGAAGCCGTACAGTCGGTTCCGGAAGTGGTCAAAGCCATCAAGGATCCGTATTACGACCGTGTCATCGCGGCAATGGATACACATGAAGAAAGCTACCTGATGACGCTGGAAGGAAAGTATCTCCCCGTTGTTCATTGCGTGGAGGATACAGAAGGCTGGCGGATCAACCCGGATGTAAAGAAGGCTCTGGAAGAGCGCCGTGCCCGGATCATCAGGAAACCGACCTTCGGCAGCTTTACACTGCAGGAAGCGCTGAGCGAAGCCAATCCGGCGGAAGTCACATTCTGCGGACTGTGCACGGATATCTGCGTTGTATCCAATGCGCTGATGGCTCGCGCTGCCATGCCCAATACCGAAATGCGGGTGCTGGCGAAGGCCTGTGCCGGTACAACACCGGAGAATCATGAAGCAGCGCTGAAGGTAATGAAGAGCTGCCAGATCAATGTTGTGGAGGAATGACCATGAGCGTACATGCAGAACCGTATATTCCGGATGAAGACTATGACAATCCGGCGATGATCACTGATTTCTATGAATTCACGATGGCCAACAGCCTGTTCCTGCACGGATTCAAGGATACCGTCATGGTATTTGATATGTTCTTCCGTCGCAATCCGGATGATCTCGGGTATGCGATCAGTGCCGGCCAGGCGCGGCTGACCAAGTTCCTGCTGAACTATCACTTTACGGACAGGGACATTCAGTGGCTGCGTTTTAAGGGAATGTCGGAGGAATTCTGCGAGTATCTGCGCAGCTACCGCTGGAAGGGTGATATGTATGCCCTGAAGGAAGGAACAGTCTGCTATCCGCAGGTACCGATGGTCCGGATCGAGTGCGATATGGTC
>JAFWJP010000306.1 GCA_017514645.1 Solobacterium sp.
ATCTCTGACCCGACCTATACCGGAAAGACATTCAGAGGTCTGCTCGATATGATCGACAAGGGAATCATCACAGAAGATACGATCTTCCTGCACACAGGCGGCGCAATGGCTGTCTGGACCAAGGAACACCTTGATGATATGCAGCAGGAGCTCTTTGACAACTGCAGGATCTCCGAGATCTGAGTAAAAATCTGAAACCCGCTTCGGCGGGTTTTTCTTCTGCCTGTGTTGTAGAATAGAGACAATGAATATACTGACACGTGAACATGCATCGCTGCTGGTCAGCTGGTATGAGAAGAACAAGCGGGATCTTCCCTGGCGTAAAACCAGGGATCCGTACGCAGTATGGCTGAGCGAGATCATGCTGCAGCAGACGCGCATTGAAGCCGCGACGGACTATTACCTGCGTTTTCTGGATGCTCTGCCGACGATCAGGGATCTGGCAGAATGTCCGGAAGAGAAACTGCTGAAACTCTGGCAGGGACTCGGCTATTATCAGCGTGCCCGCAATCTGCAGAAATGTGCCCGGGCCATCATCTCGTCCGGTGAAGAGACACTGCCCGCATCCTATGAACAACTGCTTGCACTCCCCGGAATCGGTCCGTATACTGCCGGAGCAGTCTCTGCCATTGCCTTCGGGATCCCCGCACCTGCTGTCGACGGAAATGTCCTCCGTGTCCTGGCGCGTCTGTTCGCCGACACAGCGGATATCCGGGCGGAACAAACAGAGCACAAAGCTGCGGATACCATTGCGTCATTCTATACAGAACACCCGGATCTCTCTGCTGATCCTTCCTTTGTCAGTTCCTTCACCCAGGGCCTTATGGAACTGGGTGCCCTGGTCTGCATACCGAACGGTGTTCCCCGCTGCTGTGAATGTCCCTGGAAAACGGTATGCAGTGCACATCGGCAGAATCTCACCGCATCCATTCCGGTCCGTTCCAAAGGAAAGGA
Organism: Solobacterium sp.; assembly: GCA_017514645.1. GTDB lineage: Bacteria > Bacillota_I > Bacilli_A > Erysipelotrichales > Erysipelotrichaceae > Bulleidia. The sequence goes on from JAFWJP010000306.1 coordinate 955, forward strand.
ACGGAAACAGATCCCGATGACCGTCCTGGTCATTGAAGACGGAACACACGTCCTGCTGCACAAGCGGGATGATCATGGACTGCTTGCCGGTCTGTATGAGCTGCCGCACGTGGATGGATATCCGGACCCGCAGTCAGCGGTGACAGATCTCCTTCGTCTGGGGTATGATGATATCAGGATCACTCCCCTGCCGGGTCATACGCATATCTTCACCCACCTGGAATGGCATATGAAAGCCTTCAAGGTATCTGTTCCTGCATTGCCCCAGTGTCTGCCGGAAGGCTGTACTGCCGTGAAATACGCTGAACTGGACCGCTATGCCGTACCAGGTGCGTTTGCGTCTTATCTGGACGGAATCGGAAAGGAAACCATATGACGAATATCATACTGAGCTGTCTGATCGGCTATATTCTCGGGTCATTCAATTTTGCCTTTATCATCGGCAAGATGAAGGGAATTGACATCCGGGAGAAAGGCACCGGAAATGCCGGAGCTTCCAACGCTCTTCTGACGATGGGCAAACTGCTGGGTGTTCTGGTGGCTGTGCTGGACATCATCAAAGGTTTTCTGGCTGTCTGGCTCTGCAGAAAGCTGTTCGGCGGGGATTATTGTCCCTATCTCGGCGGTATCTTTGCTGTACTGGGTCATATCTTTCCGCTCTTCATGCGCTTCAAGGGCGGCAAAGGCTTTGCGACCTACATCGGTATGGGCTGGGGAATCGACTGGCGGCTCGGTATCGGTCTGATGGCGATGACGATCGTGATCACGCTGATCACAGACTATATCTGGATTGCAACACTTACTACAGCATTCGTTACACCGCTCTGGCTTTATACCCAAGGTGTGCCG
>JAFWJP010000307.1 GCA_017514645.1 Solobacterium sp.
ATTTCCGCCAAGGCGTGCTTCCCAGTTGATGATCTCCAGGGTGTTGTTTAAGAAGTGCGGGTTGATCTGGGACTGCAGGGCATGAATATTCGCATCCCGCAGGGCGATCTCTTCCACATAGATCTTTTCAAACTGATCTTTCAGCTTCTGGCTCATCTCATTGAAGTTCCGGTCCAGATCAGAGATCTCACCGTTTTCCTGATGAACCGGAACCGTAATTCCGTAATTTCCTTTCGTAATCTCTTCCGAAGCAGCTGCCAGTTCTTCCACCGGTACCGAGATCCGCTGATTGAAGAAATGTACCAGGATCGCAATTAACGGAATGAGAAACAGCAGTACCAATAAGAACAGGTTCACCGGTCCCCGCCGTTCCTGATCCACCGCTTCCCGGTCGAACCGCACGGCATAAACCATCTGATTGGAACCGAGATCTTTCCGGTGGATCACCCGATCTGATCCGCTCATCCGGATCTCCCCGTTGTTCAGGGAAGCTGCCTCGGTTTCTTCCATAAAGGATTCATTTTCCCGGAATAACAGTTCCCTGCCGCAGAACACTTCAAAGTCTCTGCACTGCCAGACCGAACGGAGCGATTCAAAGATCCGCTCATCATTCAGTTCCATAAACAGCACGGCATACGGATGGAAGTTATGATCCATGATGTTCCGTACCAGATAGACCCTCTCTCCGGCCTTGACCAGTACCGTATCGGTATCAATCGCAGCAGAGGCTTCCCGGACTGCCGTTACTCCATAGGTATTAAAATACCGCTGCCCCTCCGCAAGATAGGTGCTGCCGGTAAAGTAAAAACGGTCCGGCATATCGGTATAGTACAGGCCGGTCAGCCGGTAGTCTTCATTAAACTTGTATTTTTCTCCCAGCAGACTGCTGGTACTGGAATACAGATCCGCCTCATTGCCGTCTTTCAGGTACTTCTCATATACACTGCGGAGCTGTCCGTTATAGGAAATATCCTTTGACTGGGTAATACAGTCACTGAGCCGGAGCGTACAGATCTCGGCTGCTTTTTCCATGGTTGTGGTGATCGTACGGGTGATCTGCGCATTCAGGCTGTGAGAGACCATGCCCGTGATCATGACCGTCATTAAAAGAAGCGGAAGCAGCCAGCCCACTCCCAGCATGCTTAACATGGACCATTTCAGTGACCGTTGTTTTTTCATCGTTAATCTCATCTTATGACAGAATCGGCTCAAAAACACAGTGCTTTGCGGTTCCTGCGGTCTATCCGGCATAGAAACTCCTGCCATGGATACAATACATGCCGGACATCATCCGGCATGCATGTAGTATTAATCAATATTTCTTATGCAGGTCAACTTCTTTGAGCTGCACTATTCGATGTCCAGGAACTCCCGGTAGATATTGCATACAGTCTCTGCGGAAGCCTGATCCTTCATCTCACAGAATACCCGCAGGAGCGGTTCCGTGCCGGAGAAACGTACTGATACCCATCCGCCGCCTTTGAAACAGACTTTACAGCCATCCATATAAGATACGGATTCCACTTCAAACGGAAATTCCGGCACCAGCTTATCTTCCAGGATCTTCTTCTGGAACTCTTCCTTCAGTTCTTCCGAGAACCGGTAATTGTGTTCTGCCATATACGGATTGCCGCAGGCCGCATGGATCTGGTCATGGATTTCCGAAATGCGTTTTCCGGTCACTGCGATCATTTCCGTTAACAGTGCAGCCGCATAGATGCCGTCCTTGCCTTTGATCCGTCCCTGGATCGCCATACCGCCGGAAGATTCTCCGCCGATGATCGCATGGGTCTCATCCATCTTTGCCGAGATCCACTTGAATCCGACCGGAACTTCATAGCACTTCTCCCCGAACGATTCCGCCAGCTGATCCAGAACATGGGTCGTGCAGAGATTACGCACGCACGGCCCCTTCATCCCGCGGTATTTCACCAGGTACCAGTAAAGCAGTACCAGTACATCATTCGGCGAAAGGTAACGGCCCTTGTCATCGATGATCCCGATACGGTCCGCATCACCATCCGTCGCAATACCCATATCACACTGATTGCGGATCACGTAATTGCTGAGCTCGCGCATGGCTTCCGGATTGGGTGCC
>JAFWJP010000031.1 GCA_017514645.1 Solobacterium sp.
CGGATACTATTATTTCGTGGTGCCTCCGCTGGAGGGCTTCTGGTATCAGGAAGGAATAAAGGGTGTTGATTACGCGCATAAAGAGAGATTCCGCTGGATCTCTGTGATCCGTCTGCCGGATTTCGTAACGCAGGATGACTTTGCCTGGGCAGTACGGGAAGCAGCGGCAAAAAAGAAGACGGACTTCTCGGCAGTTGAATACCTGACGTACGAAGAAGGTCTCTGTGTACAGTGTATGCATACCGGCTCCTATGATGATGAACCGGCCACAGTCGCAGCGATGCACGCATACGCGGAACAGCAGGGATATGAACCGGAGATCACACAGGACAGGCTGCACCATGAGATCTATCTCAGCGATCCCAGAAAAACAGCACCGGAAAAACGGAAAACCGTGATCCGTCATCCGGTCAGAAAGAAGGTACACCTATGAGCTATATCAGGATTACGGAAGACAATATTGACACAGAACATATCTGCTGTGCCATGTCCAACAACCAGAGCGCACAGAAGAAGGAATGGCTGAAGGACCGGTTCAAGGAAGGACTGGTATTCTACCGCAGCACTGAGCGCGGAAAATGCTTTATTGAATACATGCCGGCAGAGTACGCCTGGCATCCTCTGGAAGCACCCGGATACATGCATATCAATTGTCTGTGGGTCTCCGGTTCACTCAAGGGTCATGGTTATTCCAATGATCTGCTGAATGAGTGCATCCGTGACGCAGAGACACAGGGAAAGCAAGGACTGTGCATACTCTCTTCAGCGAAGAAGAAGGGGTTTCTCGCGGATCCGAAGTATCTTACATATAAGGGATTCCGCCCGGCGGATGATTCGGATACGGGGATTCAGCTCTGGTATCTTCCTCTGAAGGATGATGCCGCAGTACCACGGCTCAGAGAATGCGCTAAACATCCGTCAGTAACCGATCCCGGTTTTGTCCTGTATTATTCCGACCAGTGTCCGTTTACGTACTACTGGGTACCGCGTCTGATCAGAACAGCGGAAGAATACAGCATACCTCTGAAGGTCATTCATATCGACAGCCGGGAAACTGCACAGAACGCTCCCTGTCCGGTAACGAACTTCATCCTGTTCAGGGACGGTCGTTTCCTTTCCCACGAGATCCAGTCGGAGAAGAAGTTCCTGGCGCTTGCCGGCATCAGACTCTGACGTTTTCCGGTCACGAAAAGCAGAGAAACGTGGAATCAGAGGCCGCGGCCGTATCGTTCACGCCCGGATTCAAATATCTGTTACAGCACATACAAGGGATATTATGAGATTATCCCTTGTTTTTTATTGTTCTTTGATTGATAATATCAGTCGTAAGATTACTGATAATATCAGTAATAATATTTGGACGCTGCATCTTATCTGCGTCCTGGGAGGGAAATCAGATGAGTCTGAGAAAAGAAAAGATTATGTGAATTACACTGCGATTCTGAAAGAGGAACTGATCCCGGCAATGGGCTGTACAGAGCCGATCGCTGTCGCGTATGCGGCTGCGAAAGCCGGTCAGGTACTCGGTGAGGAGCCTGTACATCTGAATGTCAGATGTTCCGGCAACATCATCAAGAACGTCAAGGGAGTAACGGTCCCGAACTCCGGCAATCAGCGCGGCATTGAAGTTGCGGCGACACTGGGTATTGTCGGCGGAAATGCGGACAAGGAACTGGAAGTCATTGCCGGCGTTACTGACGCTGACAGAAAGAAAGCCGGAGAGATGGTCGCGGCAGGTTTCTGCGAAGTCGACCTGGAAGAAGGTGTGCCGAACCTGTATATCAAGGCTACTGCGACGGGTGCGCACCATACGGCTGTTGTTCTCATAGAAGACAACCATACCAACATTACAAGAATTGAAAAGATGGTGAAGTGACATTTACCGCCAAGGCACACGAAGATGACCCGAACGTCATCAAAGGCGATCGTACGAAGATGTCCCTGAAAGGTATCCTTGAGTACGCTGATACTGTTGATCTGGACGATGTCCGGGAAACACTGGAAAAGCAGATTTCCTGCAATACGGCGATCTCACAGGAGGGTCTGGACAACCGCTGGGGTGCCAGTGTCGGCAAGACTCTGCTGGAAAACTGGGGCAATGATGTCAAGATCCGTGCCTGTGCAAGGGCTGCGGCCGGTTCTGATGCCAGAATGAGCGGCTGCCCGCTTCCTGTCGTCATCAACTCCGGCAGCGGCAACCAGGGTATCACTGTAACGATGCCGGTTCTGACCTATGCAGAAGAGTGGGGCGTATCGCACGAAAAGACCCTGCGTGCTCTGCTGGTATCCAACCTGGTATCCGTCTACATCAAGCATTACATCGGAGCTCTGTCTGCGTTCTGCGGCGCTGTCAGTGCGGGTACAGCTTCCGGTGCTGCCATCAC
>JAFWJP010000032.1 GCA_017514645.1 Solobacterium sp.
TGAGATCATCCGCGTACGTCCGGGAGAAAAGGTACCGCTGGACGGCATCGTTGTCAGCGGAGCGTCCAGTCTGGACACATCCTCCCTGACGGGAGAATCCAGACCGCGCGATGTGGATGTGAATGACGAAGTGATCAGCGGGTCGGTCAACGGCAGCGGTGTACTGGAGATCCGGGTAACGAAGGAATACGGGCAGAGTACGGTCGCCAAAGTTCTGGATCTGGTACAGAACAGCAGTTCCCGCAAAGCTCAGACGGAACGCTTTATCTCGAAGTTCTCGCGCTACTATACACCGACCGTTGTCATCTGTGCGGTTTTTGTAGCGGTCATCGTTGCACTGAGCGGTCACGGAATCAGTGAGGGTGTACACAGAGCGTGTACATTCCTCGTTATCTCCTGCCCTTGTGCACTGGTCATCTCCATTCCTCTGAGTTTCTTCTCCGGCATCGGCGGTCTGTCAGCGCATGGTGTGCTTGTAAAAGGCGCCAATGTTGTTGAACGCCTCGCGGAAGTCAAACAGGTCGTGATGGACAAGACAGGCACACTGACATCCGGATCATTTGCTGTTGAAGAAACGATCGGTGCAGCTGTTCCGGAAGAAGAACTGATCCGGGATGCGGCATATGCTGAATGTCATTCCAATCATCCGATCGCACTCGGGATCCGTCAGGCCTACGGTCAGACGATCGATGAGCATATGCTCACTGAAGTTCAGGAGATTCCGGGCCGAGGCATGCTGGTGATGATGGGCGAACACGAAATCATTGCCGGAAACCGGAAACTGATGCAGGATCATGGAGTGGACTGTCCGGAATTCGATACCGCCGGTACATTGGTCTATGTCGCAAAGGATGATGTCTTCGAGGGATGTCTGGTGCTGCGCGATCAGTTGAAGAATGATGCCCTCGATACGGTCAGGGAGCTTCATGATGGCGGCAGGAAGTGCTGGATCGTTTCCGGTGACAATGCGGCCATCACGAAGGATATGGCGGACAGACTCGGTGTTGATGGATACTTTGCGGAATGTCTGCCGGCGGATAAAGTTGAGCATGTGCAGAGTCTTTCCAAGGACGGTGTGACAGCGTTTGTCGGTGATGGCGTCAATGATGCACCGGTACTGGCAGCTGCGGATGTCAGCTTTGCTATGGGAGCGCTGGGCAGTGATGCGGCAATCGAAGCAGCGGATGTTGTCCTGATGGATGACAAGCCTTCCAAGATCTCTCTGGCGATCAAGTCGGCACAGAGGATCCTAAAGATCGCAAAGCAGAATATCTACGGTGCGATCTCGATCAAGGTCCTGACGTTGATCCTGGGTGCATTCGGTATTGCCAACATGTGGATGGCCATCTTTGCGGATACCGGTGTTGCATTGCTGTGCGTACTGAATTCCCTGCGTCTGCTGAAGATCAGTGAAAAATAAAATCGATTCTCTGAATCGATTTTTTTATCTTCCGTATTCTGTTCTGTAGCGCATGATCAGGTTGGTCAGCGTCGGTATATCCAGAATGAGATCGTCTGTATAAGGATTGACGACAACACCGGCAACAGCACCGTTGGCATTCAGGAAGTTCAGCAGATCCTGTTTGTCCAGTACATAAAGAGTTTCATCGGGTTTCAGTTCTGCCTTCCAGCCCTCAAATCCTTCGTAGTCTGTAAATACAGGAAGAAATCTTCTTCCGTCCTGGTCCATCATCAGATCAACGGATTCGATCTCATCCACAAAGATCATCTTCTTTGCGGCAGCTCCTTTTTTCGGAAAGAAGGCTGCCAGAAACGATACCGGCGTGACCATCAGGTTGGTCAGATCCTCCAGTACCTTCCTTCCGCCTGCTTCACTGAGCAGGGGAGAACGGCACTGACGGAAGAGTACCGGCAGTCTTGCGGGGTTGCGCAGGGGTGTATCGGGTTCGTATTTTCTCATATGTTTTTCCTTCTGACTGAATGTATTGTATCAGAATTCAGACGGGAATAATGGTACAATGTACCTATGTTTATCAAAGTGTTATTGGCATGCTTGCTGGCAGGGTCCGGTTTTATTGTACGTGAAGAGGAAACTGCTGCGGAGGATCCGGTTCCGGTGGATGCCGGTTCCATGGTTCTGATGGAAGTCAGCAGCGGAACGGTACTTGTGGAGAAGAATGCTGAAGGGCATTATGATCCGGCCGGTCTGACGAAGATGATGGGAGCCTGGCTGGCGGCGGAAGAACTTGCACCGGAACAATATGTTGTCATGTCGGATGCGGCATTCCGGACCTATGACCATTCCGGCGGTGTTCTGTGGATCGATACCGGAGAAGCACTTCAGGCGGAAGCGCTGATCTACGCGAGTGTTCTGCAGAGCGCCAATGATACCACGGCAATGCTGGCAGAGGCTGTCAGCGGTGACAATGATGCGTTTCTGGCAAGGATGAACAGTGAAGCGCAATCACTGGGCATGGCAAATACGCATTATCAGAACATTTTCGGTCTGAACAACGAAACACACTACAGCAGTGCAGGAGATATCGCTGTTCTGCTCAGGCAGGCACTTTCCAACCGGCTGTTCAGGGAAGTATTCCTGGCGGAACGGTACTCCATTCCGGCAACAGCGAAACAGTCCAGTACACGTCCGGTCGTATCGGACTGTGCATCCTTTGACTACAGCGGTGAGGTCGGCTGTGAGGTCGGTATGAGTTCCTACAACGGCTGGTCCGGAGCGGTCTATGCTGAGCGGGATGATACGGCATTCATTGCTGTTCTGATGGGAGAGGAGACCAGGGATCAGCTGTATGCTGATTTCCGGAAAGTGCTGGATCATGGTTTCAGCCATTACCGGACAGTAACGATCCACCATGAAGAGATTGAACCGAAGACCGTAGAGGTCAAGCGGGCAGGGCTCGGTACGGCAGAAGTCACGCTGCGCTGCGATCAGGATTTCTCTGTCCTGCTCAATGCGGATGGAGAAGCGGATCTTACCGCAAAGATCATTGTAGAGAATGCCTCCTCCGGGAATCCGGAAGACGTCAGGGGCAGTGTTGTGTTCACGCTGAACGGAGAACAGGTGGCGGAAGTTCCGGCTGTGCGTGAAGTCAGTTATCCGGAAGGAGCCTACAGCAGCGGAATCCGGCAGTACTTCGATTATTTCTCGATCCTGGTGCTCGGCGGACTGATCCTGAAGCACTTCCTGAAGTATCTGAGTGCGGACCACGGCGCGTGATGTGCCGCGGCATGATAGAATGTAGAAACAAGTTGGGTATTATGATTTCAAATGTAGTTTATTTGTCCAGAAAAGGCGGTGCACAGCGCATCGCTGATGCCATTGCGGCAGAGTGCGGTACAGAAGCGCACAATATTGCAGAACGTCATGTCCTGGGACAGACAGATCTTTTGTTTGTCGGTACAGGAATCTACGGTCATCAGCCGGAACAGGAGATCCTGAACTATCTCGACAATCTGCCGCTGAATACGATCCGCGGAGCCGCGGTCTTTTCCGTTTCCAAGGACGGAAGGGACCATACGGAACTGGTGATCAATCTGCTACGGCATAAAGGAATTGCGGTCTATCCGAAGCATTTCTTCTGCCCGAAACAGTCCCTGTTCCGCAACCACGGTCGTCCGAATTCCGTGGATGTCATGAATGCCCGGGCATTTGCCAGGGAAGTACTGAATGCCTATCAGGGCTAGATGAGGAGGATACAATGCGGGTAGTGGTTCAGAGAGTCAGTGAAGCGTCCGTGACGATCGACGGTGAAGTGCACGGGAAGATCGGAAAGGGATTCCTGCTGCTTGTCGGCATCAAGGATGAAGATACGGAAGAAACTGCCAGAAAGATGGCTGACAAGATCTCCAAGCTGCGGATCTTTACCGATGAAAACGATAAGATGAATCTTGCGCTGCGGGCAGTGAACGGGGAGATTCTGTCGATTTCCCAGTTTACCCTGTATGCGGATGCGGCAAAGGGCAACCGGCCGAGTTTTGCCAAGGCCGGCAAACCGGAGCACGCCAGCAGGCTGTATCTGTATTTTGATGAATATCTCAGGAGCCTTGGCTTCAAGGTGGAAGAGGGAATCTTTGCGGCTGATATGAAAGTCAGACTGCTGAATGATGGTCCGGTAACGATTCTGCTGGACTCGGAGGAACTGTAAATGGGAGTACTGGTTTACGGAAGTGAGATCTCGGAAGAAATCCGGAACGGACTGAAGGAACAGATCGAAGGGCTGAAAGGCACAGGCAGGCGCGTTCCGTGCCTGGCGGTGATCCTGGTGGGAAACAATCCGGCTTCGCTTTCCTACATCAAGGGAAAGGAAAAGGCCTGTGCGGCAGTAGGCATGGACAGCAGGATGTTCCATCTGGAAGAGACTGCGTCACGGGATGAAGTGATCAAGGTCATTGAGGACTGCAACAAGGATGATGGAATTGACGGGATTCTGGTACAGCTGCCCCTGCCGAAGGGACTGAACGAAAAGGAGATCCTGGTGCATATCGATCCGGCAAAGGATGTAGACGGTCTGCATCCGGTAAATGTCGGCAAGCTGTATCTTGGGGAGGACGGGTTCCGTCCCTGCACACCGCTCGGCATCATGGAGATCCTGAAACGGATGAATTGTGATCCGGACGGGAAACGGGCAGTTGTGATCGGACGTTCGGCACTGGTCGGTGCACCGGTTGCGCGTCTTCTGCAGGATCAGGGTGCGACGGTAACGATTGCACACTCCCATACCAAGGATCTTGCCGGACTGTGCAGAGAAGCGGATATTCTGATTGCGGCAATCGGCAGACCGCGGTACATCGGTGCGGAATACATCAAGGAAGGTGCCTTTGTTGTGGATGTCGGCATCAACCGGGATGAAAACGGGAAACTGTGCGGTGATGTGGATACAGCAGCGGTACTGGATCATGTAACGGCTGTGACACCGGTTCCCAAGGGTGTCGGACCGATGACCATATGTATGCTGCTGGTGAATACGATGAAGTCGTATGAAACGAGGAATGTATGATCGTACCGGAATACGGACTCAACGATATCGTTGAGATGAAGAAGGAACATCCGTGTCACAAGTCAAAGTACTGGACTGTAACAAGGATGGGTGCAGACATCAAGATCAAATGTATGGGATGCGGTGCCGTGGTGATGTTTCCGAGACATGAATTTGAGCGGAAACTGAAACGCGTCATTGAGCATAAAGAAGAGAACGGGGAGGAATAACGATGGCATTGACAGCGGGAATCGTCGGACTGCCGAATGTAGGCAAGTCCACATTGTTCAACGCGATTACAAACAGCAGAGTGCTGGCGGAGAACTATCCGTTTGCGACAATCAGTCCGAACGTAGGTGTGGTCGAAGTACCGGATGTACGCATGGATGAGATCGTGAAACTGTTTGATCCGAAGAAGACGATCTATACAACATTTGAATTTACGGATATTGCCGGTCTGGTCAAGGGCGCTTCCAAGGGTGAAGGACTCGGCAACCAGTTCCTGGCAAACATCCGGCAGACGGATGCGATCGTACATGTTGTACGCTGCTTCGATGATGCGAACATTGAACACGTGGAAGGCTCAGTGGATCCGGTGAGGGACATTGAGGAGATCAACCTGGAACTGTGCCTGGCTGACCTGGATACGGTGGAGAACCGGATCGGCAAGATCGCCCGCAAAGCCCAGACCAAGGAGAAGGATGCGATCATCGAGTACGATACGCTTATGAAGCTGAAGCCGGCTCTGGAAGCCGGGACACCGGTACGTCTGGCAGACCTCACGGAAAAGGACCAGGAAGTCCTGAAGAACTACTCCCTGCTGACGAATAAGCCGGTCATCTATGTTGCCAACATGAGCGATGAAGAGATCGGTGATCCCGACAGTAATCCTTACTATACAGCTGTCAGGCAGCTGGCAGACGCAGAAGGCAGTGAATGCATCGCCATCTGTGCCAAGATCGAGGAAGAACTGTCCGGCATGGACAAGGAAGATAAGCAGATGTTCCTGGACGATCTCGGTATCAAGAGCTCCGGTCTGGATCAGATCATCCAGGCAGCCTATCATCTGCTGGGTCTGCGTACATTCTTTACTGTAGGAAAACCGGAATGCCGGGCATGGACCTTCCGCGAAGGCATGCTTGCGCCGCAGTGTGCCGGTATCATCCATACAGACTTTGAACGTGGATTCATCCGGGCGGAGATCTACAGTTACGATGATCTGATGGAATACAAAACGGAAGCTTCTCTGAAGGAACACGGGAAGATCCGTCTGGAAGGCAAGGAATATGCCATGAAGGACGGAGATATCGTATTCTTCCGGTTCAATGTATAAAGGAGGACTTGAAAATGAAGCTGATCATGGCAATTGTGTCCAATGATGACGCAGGCAATGTAACAACAGCATTGACAGACAACGGTTTCTGGGTCACCCGTCTGGCAACGACCGGCGGTTTCCTGAAAGCCGGCAATACGACAATGATCGTCGGTACAGAAGATGACAAGGTGGAGCACTGCATTGAGATCATCGGTTCCCAGTCCGAACGCCGGAAGGAAATCGTTACGGCAATGGGTGAAATGGGCCGTTATGCGGAGTATCCTGTTGAAGTCACCGTCGGCGGCGCAACGATCTTCGTTCTCGATGTAGAGCAGTTCAGGAAGATGTAGGTATGATCGAAATCAGACCGGCAGAAGAAAAAGACCTCAACGGCATGATGATCGTTGTCGAGGAAGCCAGAGCATATTTCAAGGAACACGGGATTCCTCAGTGGCAGGAGCCCCATCCCGGGGAAACCCACCTCTATCCCGGCAGACCGGATCTGCTGAAGGATATTGCCAAAGGCGGAAGCTACGTTATGGTCGAGGGTGATGAAGTAGCAGGACTGTGCGGCATCGCGTTTGCCGCAGATCCGAACTATACCGTCATTGACAACGGTGCATGGCTCAATGACCACCCGTACGGTGTCATCCACCGCATTGCGGTCAAAGCGGACCGTAAGGGTCAGGGTCTTGCCAAGCAGTTCTTCCGCTTTGCGGAAACACTGGCCGCGGAGCACGGTATCCACGACCTGCGGGGAGACACGCATGAACTGAATCAGTCCATGCGCCGTCTGTTCACATCCATGGGTTATACGGAATGCGGTACGGTCTATATGGTGGATGGTGCACCGCGGGTGGCATATCATAAAGTTCTTGATGATTTAGGCTAAAGTTCAGACGGAATTCACATTCCGTCTTTATTATGGAATCATCAGGAGGTAACCGGTATGAAGAAACAGATGATGATGGCAGCGCTGCTGGCTGTATCCATGGGTATCACAGGAAACAGGATCAGCGTAAACGCAGAGGAACCGCCGGCAATGCCGGATGGATCACAGCCGGGAGGTACACCTCCGGAAGGAACACCGCCGGAAGGCGGTATGCCCGGTGAAGGCGGACAGAGCACGGTGACCGAATGGAACAGTGTCTATGATTACAGCGAAGATACCGTACTGGATGCATCAGTGCTCGGTTCTACAGGAACAGATGAAAACGTGATCCTGGTGAACGGAGGTACAACAACGTTGACGAATGCAGTGATCACCAGAGTCAACAACTCCAGTACCGGAGGTGATAATGCCAGTTTCTACGGTGTCGGTGCAGCTTTGCTGGTAACAGACGGTACAATGAATGTCAGCGGCGGATCGATCACAACGGATGCAAAGGGTGCAGCAGGTGTATTCGCCTACGGTGACGGTACGGCCTATGTTACAGATACCGTGATCCGGACAAGCCAGGATACTTCCGGAGGAATCCATGTGGCAGGCGGTGGTACACTGTATGCCTATGATCTGGATGTAGAGACAGAGGGCGGTTCTTCAGCAGCGATCCGGAGCGACAGAGGCGGCGGAACGATGGTTGTGGAAGGTGGCAGATATGTCTCCAACGGCAGCGGATCACCGGCAGTCTATGTCACAGCGGATATCAGGATCAGTGATGCGGAACTCATCGCCAACGGATCGGAAGCCATTTGTATTGAGGGTCTGAATTCCCTGGAACTCAATAACGTTGATCTGACCGGCAATATGCCGGATGATGAACAGAACGATCATACCTGGACCGTGATCCTCTATCAGAGCATGTCCGGTGATTCCGAGATCGGCAACTCTTCCTTCAGCATGGTCGGGGGATCGATCACCTCCAGGAACGGTGGTCTGTTCTACTCCACGAATACCGAAAGCACCTTCTACCTTGAAGATGTTGATATTACAGCGTGTGAGGACAGCGAATACTTCCTCAGAGTCAGCGGCAATGCCAACCGGAGAGGATGGGGCAGTACCGGAGCCAACGGCGCACAGACGGTATTCACGGCTGTATCCCAGGAGATCAACGGAGATGTCATCTGGGACAGTATTTCTACGCTGGATCTGTATCTCAGTGATGAAAGTGCATTCACCGGTGCTGTCATCGATGATGAAAGCTATGCCGGAAACGGCGGTGACGGATACATGAACCTGTACATCAGCAGCGATTCCTGCTGGATCGTTACCGGCGACAGTACCCTGAGCAATCTCTACAGTGAAGGATTGATTGCGGATCAGGCAGGCAACGCTGTTACGATCCGGGACACAGCCGGCAATGTCATCGTTGAAGGCACGAGTGACTATACGATCACGGTGAACAGTTATGTTGCGGAAGCGGATTTCTCCGAAGCAGCCGAAGCACCGGAAACGGAGGAAGAAACTGCGGCAATCACAATCGAAGATTCAGGAAGCCTGATCGGTTCACTGATTGAAGCCATCCAGAAGGTACATTGATACAAAGACGGTATCCCTGTAAGGGTACCGTCTTTACTTATGAGAAACATCGAATGTGTATTACAATGTAGTCAGATATGAACATGATATCAATTGAATACAGCAATACAGCACTATCGTTGTTTATTGCCCTGGCAATGCTGGTCATCCTCGCTGAACGTATTCTGCGTCCGGGACGTACCGGAGGACTGCTGATGCCCGGGATTCTTTTTCTGACCGAAGTACTGCTTATGATTGCAGGAAAAAGCGGAATGATGAATACAGAGACTGCCATAGATCTGCAGCATATGTTTTCCTATGGCAGCGGATTCTATTTCCTGAACGTCGGACTGCGCAAGGACTCCGGTTACTACGGGAATCCCGTACTGTTGATCAGCTGTATACCATTATGGCTGTTGAGGGACTACAGGTCCGATCGTATCAGCACTGAACTGGTATTACTGGCGGTAATATTGGTAGATCTGATCATTATGATTATCTGCAGAAAGAAGGACAGCCAGGTTCCGGAGCCGGCGGAAAAGCCGGCAGTATATCTGAAACGGTCCCTGAATCTGCAGCTGTTTGTGATTCTGCTGGTCGTTGTTGTATGGCTGCTGCGGTATTACAGGCAGATCAGTTCTGTATTTATTGATTATTTCGTTCTGCTTGCCGTTCTGCTGGCAGGATTGTCCGGAATGAGCTTTGATGAAACGAAGACACGAATGCCGGATGGCAGCTGGATCGTCGGCTGGCTGCTGGCATGTTCTTCGGTTTTATATCTGATCCCGGTTCACTCGACAGTACCTGCAGTATTGCAGGGTATACTTGCCGGTATTGAGTACTGTTTTCTGAAGAAAAAGCGGATCGACACAGACAATCAAACGGGGAAACCTGTTATGAGATCGCCTGCGGACTGATGATTCCCCGCAAAGATCAACACTGATGCTGCATCCATCAGTGTTTTTCTGTATTCTGCAGGACTCCGGGTGTATAATCTCTTACATGTACGGACGACGTGCGGAGGTTGAATGTGTCTGATGTTGTAATGGTTCTGATACAGCAGGTGATCGTCATGGGTATGCTCATGGTGATCGGATTTATTGCGTACCGGACAAAGCTGATCAATTCCGAAGGTGTCAAGCAGATGTCGAATATTGCGCTGTATGTTGCGACACCGGCGATCCTTATCAATTCGTTTCTGGCGGAATTCGACGTACAGCGTCTGATCAAGGCCGGCTGGACCGCTGTGCTTTCCTTTGTGACATTCCTCTTCGGCCTGATCCTGGTCAAGACGGTATTCCGGAAGCTGAACAATGTCGGAAAGTTCGGGGTCCTCTTCAGCAACGTCGGCTTTATGGGGATTCCGCTGGTGCAGATGGTACTGGGACAGGAAGCGGTCTTCTACATGGCAATGGTTGTGGCTGTGATGACACTGACCACATTCACCTACGGTATGTATCTGATCACCGGTGACAAGGCATCGATGTCCCTGAAGAAGGTCATTACCAATCCGCCGATCATCGGTGTGATCGTGGGTATCCTGATCTACTGTTTCCGGATTCCGCTGCCGTCCACAGTCGTGCGTACCTGCAGTATGCTGGCAAATGTCAGCGGTCCGATCTCCATGATGGTGCTGGGCAGCTATCTGGCAGAGGCGGATATGAAGTCCGTCTTCGGCAGTAAGGATACGTATCTGATCCTTTTGGGAAGGCTGATCCTGGTACCGGGTCTGATGCTGGTGACGCTGAAACTGCTGCCGGGATCGCTGGATGATATCAAAGCGGTCATCCTGATTGCGGCTTCTACCCCTGTTGCGACGGCTCTGGGCATGTTCTCCCAGCTCTACGGCGGCAATTATGCCTATGGCGCGGGTGTGGTGAGTCTGTCTACGATCCTGAGCCTTGTGACCATGCCGCTGCTGCTGGCACTTCTGTAAAAAAACACCCTGCAGGGTGTTACAGTACCGGGAACCGGCTTCCGCTGACCGTTCGGTAGTCACCGCGGTCGATCTCAATCTCATATTCTGTATCCGGATCCTTCGGCAGTGCCCGAAGGATCTTTTCTGTCAGATCTTGATCGTTCAGGGAAGATGAATACGGAACGACAACATCAAAGGCGATGGTGCGTTTTCCTTCCTTTCCGGGAATGATCATAAAGTCATGCATGGATAATTCCGGACTGATATTGTTGATAACAGTTTCGGTCAGTTCCATTTCCTTTGTCCGTTCCGGATCGTTGAAATCAACCGGATCGACATGAATGGTGACCTGGTCTGCAAGTCTGCTGCGGCGCAGTTCTGTTTCAATGTGATGGATGTGTTTATGCGCTTCGATCAGGCTGAGTGCACTGCTCATTTCCACATGCATGGAGACAA
>JAFWJP010000033.1 GCA_017514645.1 Solobacterium sp.
ATCATCGGTGATTCCCTGATAGTTGAACGCCATCTCCCGGAACTGGCCGGTCATGTTGTCATTGGTCTTTTTGAATCCGCTCAGATAGACGGCTTTGTCTTCCTTGCCGCCGAAGATCTGTTTCAGTTTATCCAGAAAACTCATTGTTTCTCTCCTGTATCGGCCATATCGTAGGCAAGTGCGTCACGGAGCTTGACTTTCAGCATCTGGCTGACACCCTGCTGCTGCATCGTAACACCGTAGAGGACATCGGCATTCTGCATCGTACCGCTGCGGTGTGTAACAACGATGAACTGCGTACGGTCGGTATAGCGGCGCAGATACTGAGCAAAACGTTCAACGTTGCTCGGATCCAGCGCGGCTTCGACTTCGTCCAGAATGACCAGAGGTACTGGCTTGACCTTCAGGATGGCAAACAGGACACACAGAGCAATCAGGCTCTTTTCACCGCCGGAGAACAGCAGGTTGTTCTGCACGTTCTTTCCGGGAGGCTGTGCTTCGACATCAATTCCGGTATTCAGAATATCCCCCGGATCCTCAAGGACGAGCCTTGCCTTTCCGCCGCCGTACAAAGAAACGAAGATCTGGTTGAATTCAGTATTGATCTTATTGAACATTGTACGGAAGCGATGGATCATGACCTTGTCCATGTCATCAATGGCTGCCAGGAGCTTGTCCCGTGATTCGGTCAGTTCCTCGATCTGCTTCTTGTAGAATTCATAGCGTTCGTTGACTTCGGTGTATTCTTCCGGGGCGTTCATATTGACATTGCCGAGCTTCTGGATATCTGAGCGCAGCTGCACGACTTCATCCTTCGCTTCATCGATGTCCACATCCCCTGCCTTTGTACTGGCGAATTCGTAGGTCATCTGATATTCGGATGCGAGACGCTGGAGGTTCATATCCATCTGGGTCTCAAGCTTGCCCTGATCAATGCGGATGGCGTTCTCGGCCGCAACCGCTGTTTCCAGATCTTTGCGGGTCTGGCGGATCTGCACTTCCTTACGCTCAATATCCTGCAGGATCGCAGCGCGTTCATCCCGTTTGGTACGGATCTCGGCTGTGATCTCATCACGCCTGGAATAGGCAGCGTTGAGCTCCAGGACGCTGTGTTCTGCGCCGGTTTCATCTGTATTTTCTTCCTTGACGCTTTCCGGAGCGAGGAGCGCCAGATCATTGCGCAGTTTTTCGTACTTGGCTTTCTTGGCCTCTACGACCGGTTCCAGCGCTGCAGATTCGATCCTGTTCTGCTGGTAGGCACGGGAAATCGCTTCCCGTGTGTTCTGGGCTTCGGACAACTTTCCGGCTGCGAGTTCCACCCTCGCCTTCTGCGCATCAATGCTGCGCAGAAGATCCTGCAGGTCCTTCTCAACAGTTACGATCGTTGTATTGTGCTTTGCCCGGCCGCCGGTCATGGAACCGCCGCGGTGGATCACTTCATTGGTCAGGGTAACGATCTTATGGCTTCTGTGAATCAGTTCTGACAGACGGTTGCCGTTTTCCAGCGTATCCGTCACCAGGATGTTGTTCAGCAGATTGTCACAGGCAGGCGCAAACTTTGCGTCATAGGTTACGAATTCTGAAGCTGTACCGAGATATCCTTCCGTATTCTCGCAGATGACGC
Organism: Solobacterium sp.; assembly: GCA_017514645.1. Lineage (GTDB taxonomy): Bacteria > Bacillota_I > Bacilli_A > Erysipelotrichales > Erysipelotrichaceae > Bulleidia. The sequence goes on from JAFWJP010000033.1 coordinate 1,625, forward strand.
GGATGTCATGCGGTACATAGCGCGGTGTGCATACGGTCAGCGGCAGGAATGTTGCCCGTCCGCTCTGGTTCCTGGTCAGGAAGCGGATCGCGTCTCTGGCATCCTGATCGTTCTGCGTAATGATGTTGTACATTGCTCCGCCGATTGCTTCGTTGATCGCCAGCTCATACCCTTCCTGCGCATTGAAAACCTGTCCGACAACACCGAGGATTCCGTGCAGCGAACTGCGGTGATCCATGACGGATTTTGTTCCGGCCTGACGGGTAGCAGAGAACGGATCCCGCA
>JAFWJP010000034.1 GCA_017514645.1 Solobacterium sp.
ACTGGAGGGCATGAGATGAAAAAGAGAAGGATCCATACCGGTCATCTTCTGATTGCCGTCCTGGTTCTGCTGGCAATGCTCGGTGGTGCTGTGTATTATCTTCAGCAGCTGACGGTAAAGAAACCGGTGATCGCAGTCGATGCCGGTCATGATGATACGTATCCGGGTTATGAAGGCTATGTCCGGGAAGCGGATTATACGCTCGGAGTCGCGGAGCAGCTGTACAGAATGCTGGATCAGGACAGCCGGTTTGAAGCGGTCATGGTGCGCAGTGCAGGGGAAAGCCTGACGGTCAGGGAGCGGGCTGCGAGGATCGAGGCGGCACATGCGGATATTGTCATCAGTATTCATGCGAACGCGTCTTCTGACCCGGGATTCTCGGGGATGAGGATCGCTGTCCGTCCCGCTGATGAAGATTCACGGATACTCGCGGATGCTGCAGCGCAGCGTTTTGCGGACGCAGGCTGGGCCTGCCCGGTCGGCTATGAGTATTATGTTCCGGTGCGTGAAGGCGTGAATGAAGTGGTGTTTACTGAAGAGGCGGGAGAAGGTCAGGGTCCTGCAATCATGGAAGCCTGTGAAGCACCGATGATCATCTTTGAAGGCATCTATGTCACCAGCCCTGAAGATACGCAGCACTGGACCGGAGATGACGGGTACGCGGAAGCGGCAGATCTTCTGTATCAGGCCGTCAAAGGAGTATACGGAAAATGAGCACGAATGCGGAACGCTTCCTGAACGCCTATGCAGGAATCGAAAAGGAAATGAACCGTATCAACGGAAGCGAGAAATACATCGGGTTTGCCGAGCTGCTCGGAATATGCGCGAAGAAGAACGCCGTCATCAAATCCAATTATGAGGAACTGCGGCAGTTCAACACACTGCGCAATGCCATTGTCCATCAGCGGGACAACAAGCAGGAGATCATGGCCATACCGACGGATGCGGTCGTTGAGATGATCGAAATGATCGAAGAACTGCTGGTGCGCAGATCCGCCCTGAACTATTCTCAGTACCCGGTACGGTACAAAACCGCGGATGTAACGGTAAATGAAGCATTTACGTTCATGGCCGACAACAACGTTGCCAAGCTTCCCGTATACGATGAAAACGGGTTCCGGGGTGTGATCACCATGACGGAGATCGCCCGCTGGTTCTCCAACGGAAAGAGCGGGGAGCTTCCGGTGGAACTGCTGGTACAGCAGGGGGCACGGGAAGAAGTCTATTTCATGCCGAAGGAAACAGAGATCCAGGAAGTGCTTGATATTTTCGCGGACAATCTCTGGGAAAAGAAGATCTCACCGCTGATCCTGATCACAGAGACCGGATCGAAAAGGGAAACACCGGTCGGTATCATTTCCATCTACGACATCGCGAGAATACTGGAAACACTAATATAAAACCGCATGAAATCTGCATTTGAGGTTGAAAAACACCTGTGATACGGTACAATAATGATTATTCGAAAAGGAGAATTACAATATGGCAAAAGCTGTAAAGACAACAACAAAAAAGACACTGGCTGAGGCATTGGCAGCAAAAACAGACATGACGAAGAAAGCCGCTGCAGAAGCAGTCAACGTAATCTTCGATGAGATGGCTGAGACACTGAAGGACGGCGGTATCGTCGATGTGAACGGTTTCGGCAAGTTCACGGTCAAGACAAGACAGGGCCGCAAGGGTGTCAACCCCCGTACCGGTGAGGAACTGGTCATCAAGGCTTCCAAGGTTCCGGGATTCAAGGCCAGCAAGACGCTGAAAGACCTCGTAAAGTAAATCGGAAAACAGAAACAGCTGCGGATCTCCGCAGCTGTTTCTTTCAATATCCGAGTTTTCTGTCAACGATGTGCACCGGCGGTTCATTCCGCAGGAAACGGGACAGGTTGTCCTTGACGACCTGCATGACGGATTCATAGTTCGCCCCGGAATTCCAGCGCCCTGAGATATGCGGTGTGATATAGACACGTTCGGTATTCCACAAGGGGCTGTTCTTCGGCAGCGGTTCCTGTTCCGTTACATCCAGGACAACACCCCGGAACCATCCATCCTGTACGACTTTGATCAGATCATCACCTACAATGGCTGAACCACGTCCGACATTCAGCAGAATGGAGTCCTTTTTCATCTTCCGGAGGCGTTCTTCGTTGAACATTCCGGCTGTTTCTGCTGTATGGGGCATGGAGAGCGCAACAATATCGGCCTGGGACAGATAGGTATCCATCGTTTCCATGGTGAAGATCTCTTTGACGAAATCCGGTTTGTCATGGACGGTCCTGCGTACGCCGCAGCACTCCATTCCGAGCATTGAGCACAGACGCAGGTATCCGGTACCGATCGATCCCATCCCGACAGACAGTACTTTCATATCCCTGCACAGCTTCATCGGAATATCCCTGTCCCAGATGTGTTTTTTCTGTTTTTCCATGCACAGCGGAAAGTTTTTCTGGATCATCAGTGTAGCTCCGAGCAGGTATTCAGCTATGGCGGCGCCGTAGGCACCGTAGGCGTTGGCTACAGGAACGGATCCGGGAATATCGCTGAGATCACCGCTTCCGGCGCTGAGAAGCTGTACCATGCGCAGAGCAGGCATTCGTTTGATCAGGTCAGCGTTATGGTTTCCGATCAGGACTTCCGCTTCCTCGACCCGCGGATCCTGTGTATCCGTAATGAGTTCAATGTCTTCCATGGCAGAGAACTGCTGCAGCATATGATCCTTGAGATCAGCATTTACCAGTATTTTCATATTCAGTCCTTCCTTCTACCATTGTATCACCCGGATGGAAATCAGGAAGGGAATGCAGTATATTAGAAAAGAGAAGTATTTCAGGGGGTTTTGTTATGTTCAAGACGATCAAATGGCAGTCCATGCTGATTGCGCTGGTCTATGTTGCCGGGGGTGTCGGAATGCTGTTTTTTACCCGGAAAGTAGAACCGATCCTCATTGATCTGATCGGAATCGCACTGATCGTGATCGGTGTCGTGCATATGATCGGTTATCTGGTCATGGATGTGAAGAACGCAGTTTACCGGAATGACTTCATTACAGCAGTTGTTCTGATGCTGGTAGGCGGACTGATCATCTACCAGAAGACGACCTTCCGTGATATGGTGCCGCTGATCCTTGCGCTGATGATCATTGTCAGCGGCTTCTTCAAGATCCAGGACGGAATCGACACGCAGCGGATGGGCTACAGTTTCAGTGCTGCCTATGTTCTGGCAATCATCTCTCTTGCGGTAGGTGCAGTCATTATGTTCAATCTCATCAAGGCACCGGATACGGTCATGATGGTGCTTGGCGGCGGTCTGCTGTACAGCGGCGTGACGGATCTGTTTGATTCGCTGTATGTATCCGGGAAACTGCGCAGATATCTGAAGGATCTGGAAGAGGAGGATGAGCCTCCTGTATATACACCTGCTCCGGCGAAGAAAGAAGAAGTGTATACTCCGGAACCGGTGAGTCAGGAGATCCACCTTGAGCACACAATGCATATTCCGTCCTACGAAGATGATCCTGTGGATCAGAACATCGAACTGACAGCGAGTGCAGAGCCGGCGGAAGCGGAGGAGAAACCGGATGTTCAATGATTGGCTGACCATCGGACCGCTGACCATCCATGGCTACGGGTTCATGATCGCTGTAGGTGTGATCGTCGGACTGACGGTCGCAGAGCGCAAAGCCCGGGCCAGAGGCATGAGTGACAGTGCTCTTGACAATATGGTCTGGACAGGTCTGATCTGCGGACTGATCGGGGCTAAACTGCTGTATCTTCTGGTCAATCTGAAGGAGTTTCTGGCTGATCCTGTGAGGATGATCGGTTCTTCCGGATGGGTCGTATACGGCGGTCTGATCTGCGGTGTTGCAGGTGCCTGGTTCTATGCGAGACGGAAACATCTTGCATTCATGGACTATTTCAATCTGGCTGCGCCTCAGATCGCACTGGCACAGGCGTTCGGGCGGCTTGGCTGTTTCTGCGCAGGATGCTGCTACGGCAAGGTGACGCACAGTCATTTCGGTGTTGTGTTTCCTGCGGGTTCCATGGCTCCTGCGGGAGTTCCTCTGATTCCGACACAGCTGATCTCAGCGCTCGGCAATTTCACGATCTTCCTGTTTCTGCATCAGCTGGAGAAAAACGAAGCTTACCGTGACAGAACGGCAGTTCTTTACATCATGCTGTACAGTGCCGGAAGGTTTCTGATCGAATTCCTGCGCGGAGACGCAGAACGGGGAGCCGTCGGTATCCTGTCGACGTCCCAGTTCATTGCGGTTCTGGTATTCGCAATGGGTATTCTCATGTATATGTATATTCGGAAAAGAAAGGTTGGGAACGCAGAATGAAGATTGCACTCGCAAATGACCATACAGCGGTCGAATATAAAAAAGAGATCATCGCCTGGCTGGAAGAACAGGGATATGAGGTCCTGGATCTCGGCACGAATGAGCCGATCAGCACGGACTATCCGATCTGGGGAGAGAAAGTAGCGCTGGCCGTGGTGAACGGGGAAGCAGAACTCGGAATCGGAATCTGCGGCACCGGACTTGGTATTTCGCTTGCCTGCAACAAAGTGAAGGGAATCCGGGCGTGTGTCTGTTCGGAACCGTATACAGCACGTTATTCAAGACTGCACAACAACTGCAACATCATCTGTTTCGGCTCCAGGATCGTTGGACCGGAGATGGCAAAAATGATTCTGCACGAGTTCCTCACAACAGAGTTTGAAGGCGGACGGCACGAGCGCAGGGTCAACGAGATCATGGAGATTGAGGGCCGCAATCTGTGAGCGGGATCGTGAAAAAAGCAACCGTGGTTCTTCTGGTTCTGGCCGGTCTGTATTTCATGCCGCTGTTTGTGACGGATGTTGCGGACGATCAGGGCATGGTGTGGAAGGCACCGTTCGGCGTATCGTTTGACAAGATGACGGACAACAGTGTTGTGTTTACTTCCTGGCGCAGTGCGTATGCACTGGGCAGGGATGCGGAGAACGCTGTACATGCCTATGAAGAAGAGGGGTGCTACGGTAATACCTACTTCTATGACGAGGTACATGATGTGTCCATTTACGGGCATGGTGAAGAAAGCGGTTTTCCCGGCAGTGTTGTCTACTACTATGAACCTGGGAATATCTGTTCGGGATGGACGCTGGACGATGAGATTGCCTGGCCGTTCGGAGATCCGGATGATGCATATACCGGACTGACAAAGGAAACATCCCTGGAACAGGGCTGGCTGGTCATTGAAGATGGAGACTGCCTGAATATTCCTGTTTACAATGATTTTTCCAGAATGGTCAAGCAGGGTGTGTTCTGTTATCTGCGTACCGTGATCTTTGAAGGAAATACGCACAGGATCGTGGATATCCAGTTGTGTGAAGACGGTCATTTCCGGGTGATCCGCTGCGATGAGACATCCTGTGAAGAAGAGGAATACATCCGCCTGAATGACTTTGAAGAAGCAGACGGGAGTAAACCGGTTTACGTCTATCAGGAGAATTCCGCGCTGGCGGAACCTGAGCTTCTGTTTACTGTAAAATAAAAACGCTTGCTGTGAAATGCTCCGGATAACGGGCAGTTCATCAGCAGGCGCTTTTTTTCAGATCAGTCCCTGTTTGATCATCGCTTCCGCGACTTTCAGGAACCCGGCGATATTCGCTCCTTTGATCAGATCATAGCCGAAACCGTACCGCTCCGCTGCATCGACGGAATCGCGGTAGATGTTGTGCATGATCGTGTTGAGCCGTGTTTCTACTTCTTCAGCTGTCCAGGACAATCGGAGCGCGTTCTGGGACATTTCCAGACCGGAAACCGCAACACCGCCGGCATTGACCGCTTTTCCGGGCGCGCAGATCAGCCCGTTTTTCTGAAGGATATGCAGGGCATCGGGTTCTGCCGGCATATTGGCGACTTCCAGGTAATACCTGCCTCCGGCATCGACGATGCGCTGTGCATCTTCTGCACTGACTTCATTCTGGGTTGCACAGGGCATCCAGATGTCCGCCTTAACGCGTCCCCAGGGACGCTCGTCCGGAAACCAGGGAACGTGGAACCGTTCAGCATACATGCGTACGGACCGGTTGCGGTCTGCCCGGATCTCCAGCAGTGAATTGATCTTTTCTTCTGTTGTAATACCGTCGAGATCGTAGATATAGCCGTCCCTGCCGGACAGTGTGACGGGAACCGCACCAAGAGAGGCGGCTTTTTTGATGACACCCCAGGCAGCGTTTCCGTAACCGGAAACAGCGATCCGTTTTCCGGCAAGCGTGTCATTTTCGTGCTTCAGAACTTCCTGCAGATATGCAACTGCGCCGTATCCCGTCGCTTCCGGACGGAGAAGGGAGCCGCCGAAGGAAAGATCCTTGCCGGTCAGAACACCGTTCTGAAAAGCACCGGTCAGCCTCCTGTACTGTCCGTAGAGATAACCGATCTCCTTGGCACTGACGCCGATATCTCCTGCCGGTACATCAGTGTCCGGACCGATATGCCGGTACAGTTCGGTCATGAATGCCTGACAGAAGCGCATGATCTCGCTGTCGCTTTTTCCGATCGGATTGAAATCGCTTCCGCCTTTGCCGCCGCCCATCGGAAGCCCGGTAAGTGCGTTCTTGAACGTCTGTTCAAATCCCAGGAATTTCAGAGTGCCGAGACTGACATGTTCAGAGAAGCGAAGGCCTCCTTTGTAAGGACCGATGGCTCCGTTGAACTGAACCCGCCAGCCGCGGTTGACATGCGGCTTTCCTTCATCATCCTGCCAGACAACGCGGAACGAGATCGTTCGGTCAGGTTCAGACATACGCTCCAGAACAGCATTGCGGCGGTATTTCGGGTCACTGTCAATGACAGGATCCAGGGCACTGAATACTTCAGCGACGGCTTCGAGAAATTCATTTTCGTGCGGATTTCTCTGCCTCAGATCATCCAGCACCTGCTTTATATATTCACCCATGATAACCTCTGTTTCAGATCAGGAACGGATCCAGTCTGGTATCCACTTCTTCCTTGCGCTTGACTTTCGGTTCCCTGATCAGTCTTCCGCGGGCCATGACCATGCGTACGTTTCTAAGAGTTGTCAGATCGATCAGAGGATTCCCGTCGGTTACGATCAGATCGGCTTCCTTGCCGGGTTCGATGGAGCCTGTCTTGTCACCGATGCCGGCCAGCTGAGCATTGCGCAGCGTTGCGGTGTACAGAGCAAATCTGTTCGTAACACCGACATATTTCACGAAATAGACCAGTTCACGCCAGAAGTCATACTGGGTGATATAAGGACAGCCAACGTCATTGCCCAGCGCAACCGGGATGCCATTCTTGATGGCTGCCTTTGCGTTTTCTATAATGCCCCGGAATACCATGTCACCGTTGTACTGGTCAATATCGCGCACCTGGCTGACCGACAGATCGAACAGTGCATAGGGCAGAGCAGGGGACAGGGTGGTGACAAGGAAGGATCCTGTTTCCTTGAAGAGGCGGATCATATCCTCATCCGGCTGAGCGCCGTGCTCAATGGAATCCACGCCGTTTTCAAGGGCTGCTTTGACACCTTCCGGACTTTCAACGTGCGCTGCGACGATCAGTCCGAGCCGGTGCGCTTCTTCACAGGCTGCCTTGATGATGGCCGGTTCCATTTTCAGTTCTCCCGGTGTTCCTTTTTCCTTGGCATCCAGTACGCCGCCGGTGATCATCAGCTTCAGCAGATCCGGCTTGGTATCAGCGATGCGCCTGACGAATTCGACCGCTTCCTTGGGATTGTGCGCTTCCAGAGCCAGAGACCCGGCCATATGCCCGTCGGGAACGGAAATGCCGGTATTGCCTGCCAGGATCCGCGGACCTTTGCGCTTTCCATCAGCGATTTCATCACGCAGCCGGCTGTCGTAGTCACGGAATCCACCGACCGTCCGGATCGTTGTTACACCGCTGTTGAGTTCGATTTCAGCGTAATTGGCGACCATGCGGTAAACGATTGCCCGTGTAACGGGGTTGCTGAAAAGCCGGCGTACCAGGGCTGCGTTATCGCGCTGCTTCATGCTGGTGCTGCCGTTTCCGGCCAGATGCACGTGCATGTTGATCAGACCGGGCATCAGCCACTTTCCCTGCAGATCGATCTGTTCGTATCCCTCAGGTATAGTATCTGTGATGGCTTCGATCAGTTTCCCGTTGACCAGGACAGTTTTCCCGGTAATCGGTTCCATGTTCTCGGTCCCGTCGAGGATGCTTGCGTTTATCAATGCGTATTTCATATTATTCCTCTTCTGCTTCTATGGTTCTTGCAGCATAGTTTGTCTGGTTCAGTACATCGTCTTTCGGAATCAGTGTACTGTCATCGAACGGTTTCAGGTACAGGGCGTAGTATTCGTCATAGGTAAGACCGCTTTCCTGAAGTTTCAGGGCAACATCCTTGCCGACATAGCGGTAATGCCATGATTCAAACTCATAACCCGTAATGAGCTCCTTTCCTTCCGGATAGCGAAGGATCCAGCCGTAATCAGCGGAGTTCTTGCTGCACCAGCGGTAAGCCAGGGTTTCGGAGAAATCATTGACATTGTCTTCATTGGTTGCGGCAATATCGACGACCAGTCCTGTCTGGTGTTCAGAGTGGCCGGGTCTTGCGGAAACACGATCGGCTTCCTCGGTACCCCATGCCTGTACATAGGAGTTATAGACGGTTTCCTGAGCATCGTAAGGACGATAGGCACTGGTTGCGTAGAAGGTGACACCGACATTTCTGCCCGCATCGCACCATTCGGCCAGTGCGTCCGCTCCGGTCCGGGACAGTGTCCGTCCGGTTGCGGCATAGTAGATGGACAGTTCTGTCAGATTCTTCGGTTCAAAGGATGAATCCAGATAATAGGTCTTGTTGACGATGGCTGTAGGACTGTCCGGATCAATGGTCGGACGGACAGAGCCGTAGGTTGTGTAGTAATTCCCCGACAGCGTGAACGATGAGGGCGAATTGACGTCAGCGTGTGCTTTGCAGTCATCGATATAGGGCTGTTCATTGTACTGATAGTCAAATACCAGCAGGGGAGTCATTTCCCAGAAACGCAGGGAACCGAAGAGATTCAGAACCTGTTCTTCCTCATATCCTTTGTCCTGCAGTCTGTTGTAGAGCAGGAAATCATCGGCGGTCAGGGATCCGCCGCTCTGGACCAGGTTATACAGCGGCAGGTAGTCGGTATTGACGGACCCGTCCTTGATGCAGTCTGCGAGATATGCGGAATAGTATCCGTTTTCAATGATGGTCTTGGTCAGTTTCCGGTTGCGGATCTCCTTGATCGTTGTTTTATCGTAGCCGAGTTCCTTCAGTTTCCGGGAACGGATCTGTCCCGGTACAAAGATCAGGGCAGCCAGTATCAGCGCTGCAGCGATTGCAAGATAGACTTCCTTGCGCAGTCTGCGCCTGCGCCGTCTGCGGCGTGTGGTCTGCCGGTTCAGCCGGGGCAGTTTGAAGCGCAGTTTTCTTTTTCTTTTCTTTGTCGCCATTATCTGTTCACCTCGAATCTGTTCCAGGGATCGGTATCGGGCACAGAGGATTCCACTGTGATCTGTTCCTTTGTGACGGGATGCGGGAAGGAAAGACGGACCGACCAGAGGGCGATCTGTCCTTTTCCGGGATGGGGATGGTACCGCTGGTCATAGACAAGCGGACATCCTCTGGAAGCGAACTGTACCCTGATCTGATGCGGACGTCCGGTTTCCAGCCGGATCTCCACCAGAGACATGCCATCCTGTACTTCCAGAGTACGATAATGCAGAATGCATTTTTTCCCGTGTGCTTCGTCAGATACAGAAACCATGTTTGTCCGTGTATCCTTGATCAACCAGTCGGTCAGCGTACCTTCTGCTTCGGGCATGATACCGTCCAGAACAGCCCGGTAAGTCTTTTCCATCTCATGTAGCCGGATCGTGTTGGACATGCGTGAAGCAGCCTTATCCGTACGTGCAAAGACCATGGCGCCTCCGACAGGCCTGTCGAGGCGGTGGAGAAGACCGAGCCAGACGTTTCCCGGTTTGTGGTATTTCTCCTTCAGATACTGTCTGCACGTGCTTACAAGATCCGGATCCTGTGACCGGTCAGCCTGTACAGGGACATTGACCGGTTTTTCAACACAGAGAAGATGATTGTCTTCGTACAATACTTTGATCATCTGCGCTGCCATCTTCCGTAGATGCCGCAGGGCAGCACCAGATCTCTGTTCTGCAGCGGTATTCCGAGTTCTCCTGTTTCGATGGTTCCGTCAGGATGCCCGGGCAGAATGATCGTTTTCATCAGATTGTCGATCACGGTCGTACCGACGCCGGTGGTATAGCTGTTGATCAGAAAGAAGAGGGCATGATCATCAAGAATATCCGCACAGGCTTTCATCAGACCAGTGATCTGTTCTTCAAACTTCCAGAGCTCTCCGTTCGGTCCGCGGCCGTAGGAAGGAGGATCCATGATGATTCCGTGATAGGTTCTTCCTCTGCGTTTTTCCCGCTGTACGAACTTTTCCGTATCATCTACGATGAAACGGATCTTCTTTTCCTGCAGTCCGCAGATATCACGGTTTTCCTTTGCCCAAGCAACCATTCCCTTGGCAGCGTCGACGTGTACGACTTCCGCTGCGCCTGCTGCGGCACAGGCCATGGTAGCGCCGCCGGTATAGGCAAACAGGTTGAGGATCCGGAGATTTTCATTCTGATGGGCACGGATCAGTCCGCTCATCCAGTCCCAGTTGGCAGCCTGTTCGGGGAACAGGCCGGTATGCTTGAATCCGGTGGGGGAAACCTTGAATTTCAGATCCTTGTAGCTGATCCGCCACTGTTCCGGGAGTGTTTTCCTGTATTCCCAGTTTCCGCCGCCGCTTTTTGAACGATGATACACCGCATCGGGGCGTTCCCAGAGAGAGTCGTTTCCCTTCGGCCAGATCGCCTGAGGATCCGGACGGCGCAGAATAATGGAACCCCATTGTTCCAGTTTTTCTCCGTCTCCTGCGTCGAGGCAGAGATAGTCTTTCCATTCATCAGCCAGTTGTCTCATAATATCAGTCCTTCTATTCATTATAGCATTCCCGGGTGGAAATATCCTTCAGGGTATTCTGCATCCTGAATCTGTTTGTGATACATTAGTATCAGTATGAATGAGATCACAAAACTGCGGAATCTGATGGAGCAGGATCATTTTGCGTTTACCGGCAGGGAATCGGTCATAGTCATTCCGCTGCTTCAGGAAAACGATACCTGGAAACTGCTCTATGAAGTGCGTTCCTCCGGTCTGCGTACACAGCCGGGGGAGGTCTGTTTTCCGGGCGGAAAGATTGAAGAAGGGGAGAGCGCGGAAGAAGCCGCAAAGCGGGAGTGCTGTGAAGAACTCTGCATTGAAGATGAGCAGATCAGGCTCATTGCCTGCCTTGGAACACTGGCCGGTCCGAGAGAGCAGGCTGTGACAGTGTTTGCAGATCTTCTGTGCGACTATGGATATACATTCTCGGAAGATGAGAGCAGCCGGGTCTTTTCCGTCAGTCTGGAAGATCTGCGGCAGAATGCCCTGGTACAGCACGTGACGTCGGTCTATTCCGCGGATGAGCGGATGTTCCGCGATGTGCCGGGTGGTCTGGACTGGCTGAATCATCCGTCTGAGCGGGAAATGTATTTCTTCCGGACAGATCCGGTGATCTGGGGATTTACGGCAAGGATCACGGCAAAGTTTCTTGATCTCTGGACAAGGGTTGTATCGAGGACTGAGCTAGAATGAACAAAGTGAGAGACAATAGATTAAAAAAACAGGACACCATCTATATTATTGTTTTCATTATGATTGTGGCACTTCAGGTCTGGAAATCTCATATCGGCCCAGGATATACAGATGAGCATTTCTATCTGGCGGTTGCGGATCGTGTCGCTAAAGGTGATGCCATGCTGTATGATATCTGGGATATCGGGCAGCTTATGGTTTTTTTCACCTTCCCTTTGGTGAAATTGTTCCGCTTTGTGACCGGAGGAACAGAAGAAATTGTGTTAGCTTCCAGATTGGTGTACGTTCTTTTTACAATGGGAATTGGTACTGGTATTTACCTTAAGTTCCGAAAGGATTCGCATTGGTCAGTTCTTTCAGCAGCCATTTTTATGCTATACACTCCATTCAATATTATGGCTTTGTCCTATAATACGTTAGCAATTGGTTTTACTATACTTGGCCTTCTGTTTTATCCTCGCAACCATATGCGTGCCTTTAATCTTTATATGTGCGGTGTTTTTATGGCATCGGCTGTATTGAATAGTCCATATTATATTTTGATGTATCTGTTTCTAAGTGTTGTAATGGTTTTCAATCGCAGAATTGTACCTGTTCGTTCATGGTTTTGGATCAGTGCCGGTGCTTTTTCACTTGCCGGTGTATTTATGGTTTTCGTTTTGTCACACGCTCCATTGGCAGGTATTATTGCAAATTTACCGAATCTGGTGGATCCGCAGCATAGTACAAACAGTTTAGTTGTTTTTGCGGAAAACGGAGGAAGATTAATACTTGCATACCGCTGGTTTATGATAGCATTTGTTTCTGAATTGATACTGACTTTGGTCTGGAGAAATGATGGGGCAAAAAAGCAAAAGCTGATAGATTACTCAATCATCATTAATACGATTGCGATTATCTATGTGACAGTTCTTAGACCTTATTACCCTTTAACAGGGGGATTTACGATTATTCTGATACCTTTTGCGATTATTGGAATTGAGGGCTGTATTCTTCATAAACAGGACTATTATATTGTCAGTTGCTTTATTGCATCATTGATTCTTGCTTTCTGTAT
>JAFWJP010000035.1 GCA_017514645.1 Solobacterium sp.
GAAGCTGGTCCTTCCCTCCATCAGCCGGTCCATGGCCGCCTGGATCTGTTCTTCTGTACGGGTATCTACTGATGACGTGGCCTCATCCAGGATCATGACCTGATTGTCTGCCAGGATCGCTCTTGCAATGGTGAGCAGCTGCTTCTGCCCCTGGGACACATTGCTGGCATCCTCGTTCAGGATCATATCGTAGCCTCCCGGAAGAGTCCGGATGAAGTGATCTGCATAGGCGTTGTCCGCAGCCTGGATGACTTCCTCATCGGTGGCATCCATGCGTCCGTAACGGATGTTTTCCATAACCGTTCCGGAGGAAAGCCATGCGTCCTGAAGCACCATGCCGAAGGCGTCGCGAAGATCGGTTCTGCGCAGCTTCCGTGTATCAATGCCGTCGATGTAGATCGTACCGCTGTTGAGATCATAGAAGCGCATCAGCAGCTTGACGATCGTTGTCTTGCCGGCGCCGGTCGGACCGACGATTGCGACCTGCTTGCCCTGGGCAAAGTAGGCGCTGAAGTTGTGGATGATGATCTCATTGGGATCATAGCCGAAACATACATTTTCGAAAGAGACATCACCGCGGATCGTCAGTGCACCGTTTTCATCGTAAATGGATACCGGGTTTTCCGGATCCGGCGTTTCTTCCGGTTCCTCAAGGAATTCGAAGACACGCTCTGCCGCCGCTGCCGTGCTCTGCAGAATGTTCATCATCTGCGCGGTCTGTGTAATCGGCTGGTTGAAGGAACGGACATACTGGATGAATGCCTGAATGTCACCGATTGCCAGTCCGTTATGAATGGAGAGGTAACCGCCGAGCACACAGCATCCGACGTAGCCGATGTTTCCGATCAGGTTTGTGATCGGCTGCATCAGTCCGCTCATGAACTGTGCTTTCCAGCCGGCTTCATACAGCTTTTCATTCAGATCATTGAATTCACTGATCGAACGTTCCTCGCCGTTGAATGCCTTCATGACGATGTGACCGCCGTACATCTCTTCGATATGGCCGTTCACATTGCCGAGCGTCTTCTGCTGGGCTTTGAAGTATGGCTGGCTGTTCTTTACCACAAAGGCAGCCGCAATGCCGGAGAGGGGAACGACGACCAGTGCCATGATCGTCAGCTGCCAGGAAATCCGGAGCATCATGTACAGCACACCGATGACCGTGATCACTGAGGTGAAGATCTGCTGGATCGACTGATTCAGCGTCTGGGAAACCGTATCGACGTCATTGGTGATGCGCGAGAGCACCTCGCCGTGTGTCTGCTTATCGAAATAGGATAACGGAAGACGGTTGATCTTTTCGCTGATCTCCTTGCGCAGCGTATAGGTAAGACGCTGTGTTACGCCGGCCATCAGCCAGCCCTGGATGTAGGAGAAGATCATCGAGATCACATAGATCGTTCCGAGTGTCCGCAGGATGGAGAAGATGCGGCTGAAATCAATGGAGCTCGTGCCGGTATACTTGGCCACAAGTCCCTGCGCAAGCGTTGTTGTGGCGCTGCCGAGGATCTTCGGACCGATGATGGAGAA
>JAFWJP010000036.1 GCA_017514645.1 Solobacterium sp.
GAGATGACAAATACGGATCACCGGAGTCTCCGATCGGCAGACTCGGTCTTCACGCTTCTGCGCTTACATTCATTCATCCTGTCACAAAGGAAGAAATGACATTCACGGCAAAACTGCCGGAGGATTTCCGTAAAGCAGTACAATAAAAAAGGAGCTTACAGCTCCAGTTCGCAGTATACCGGGATCCTTCCGGAAGGGCGGACGCCCATGAACAGGCTTTCCACTGCTTCAGCATGCAGCAGGGAAAGCTTTTCTGATATCAGGATCCTGTCGGCAGGACGATAGTTCGGTGCAGCACTGCGCAGAATAGCGGAAACAGTACGATTGATTCCGCGGACATCGATAAGACCGGTCTGCTGGAATCGGATTTCATCCAGGTCACCGCAGATGATCATATTGTCTGCGGTGTTCTGCAGGATCACCCCGGCGATCTTCTGTCCGCCCGGCCGGTTGGCAGCCGCACAGACGATGTACAGCCGGTCTGAATCATTCACAAGAGTTCCCGAAGTGATGACGCAGGGAAGACGGAGCGGCGATGTACGGAGGATCTCCGTATGTCCGTCTGCCAGTTCGAACATTCCCTTTCTGTACAGAATACAGGACCGGATCGAACGCCTGCCCGCAGCTTTGCCGCCGTAGACACGGTATGCCTCTGTGATGAACGGCAGTTCCGGAAGCATTCTGTCCTCCAGGTTCCGAATACAGACGATATCGGGATCATACCAGCGCAGCAGTTCCCGTACGGATTGAGCCTGCTGCTTACCACGGAAATTCCGCAGATCAAATGTCATAATCGAATACTTCATGGTCTCATTATACCTCAGGAAAGAACAACAGGTATTCAATAAACTGCCTGCAGGATCATCCGCGGATCATTTCAGATGCGCAGGTCCATTTCAGCGAGTTCTTCCGGTGTTTCCCTGCAGCCATCCAGGAACCAGTAATAGACAAGATTAAAGTATGCTCCGGAAGCGACATAGCAGCGGTACGGGTCGTGATAGATCCCGATGCTTCTGGAAAACGCTTCGTCAAAAGCTTCCTTCAGAAGATAGGACAGATCATTTCTGATCAGAATCAGAATGATCTCTCTGTGCTGTTCCATATGGTTGATCAGCTGAATGATGAATTCTTTCTTCGGTGTTGTCCGGAAATTGACGGAAGTGTTCTTCAGAAAGGCAGATGTTGCTCTGGACAGATACTGTTTCAGGATCTCTTCCTTCGAAGTGTAGTTCCTGTAGAAGGACAGACGGCTCAGACCGGCTGTTTCGCATAGTTCGCTGATGGATATATCATTGATCTTCTTTTCCGCCAGCAGTTTCCATAAAGCTTCGGTCAGTCCGCTTCTTGCATAGGTTGTTTTCTCTTCCACGTAACAATCTCCTTTGTTCTGTTACATTTTCGTATCATCTGTTGAATCGCTTCCGGAATCCATGTAACATATGTAACGTAACAATTGTAACGTAGCAGATAGAAGGAATCAAGAACCGGTTCCTGAGGGAGTTGAAGAATGAAAAAAGTACTGAAAGCGGCAGGTATACTGATCCTGCTCGTCGTGCTGATCATTGCGGCATTGTTTATCCGGGCGTCCTATATGCAGCTGATACCGGGAAACTATACCAGTGAAACCGCTGTGGGCGGTGCGATCGAGGAGAAGTACATGGCAATGGGAGAACACAGGGTTTCCACCCTGACAGTCAGAAGTGATGACTCTCTGAAGAAGATCCTTGTCTTCTATCCGGCTGAACTGGAAACAAGTGATGAGAGGTATCCTGTTGTCGTCTATTCCAACGGAACCGGGCAGAAAGGATCCCAGTACAGGAATCTCTACAGACATCTGGCTTCCTGGGGATTCATCGTCCTGGCGAATGATGATCCGGAGTCCTGGTCCGGTCTGCCGGCGGAGAAGACACTGGCTTATATTCTGAGTGAGAATGAAAACGAAAACAGTGTGTTCTATCATAAAATCGATACGGACAATATCGGAACATACGGACATTCCCAGGGCGGTGCTGCGGTATTCAATACGATTACGGTCCAGGAACACAGTTCGATGTACAGAACGGCTGTTTCTTTATCGCCGATCAATGAAGAACTGGCGGATGAGCTTGGATGGCATTTCGATCTCGGGAAAGTATCCATTCCTGTCTTCATTATTGCTGGTACGGAAGGAGAATTTGAAACCGAGGTCGTCATCCCGTTTGAAAAACTGGAAGACATGTATGCGAAACTGGAAGCGCCGAAAGCCATGGCCAGAAGAAGCGGAGCGGAGCATCAGAATACTGCCAGTGACGCAGACGGCTATGTAACAGCCTGGTTTCTCTGGCAGCTGCATGGTGACGAAGAAGCCGCGGCAGCCTTTACAGGTGCGGATCCGGAACTGCTGACCAATCCTTTGTATCAGGATCAGAAGATCGATCTGCAGAACGATCAGTGATCTTTTATGCCGGATCTTCCGCAGCTGCATCGCAAGCCTGAAACAGCATACAGAAAACCATAAAAAAGGCATGACTGCTGTCATGCCTTTTTACTTGTACAGACCATATTCCAAGAAGGAAGAACTGTTACAGTTTGATCTTCTTGAACGCTTCCCAGGGAAGTCCTTCTCTGCCGAAATGACCGTAATTGGTTGTCTGTGTATAGATGGGTCTCCGCAGATCCAGTTCCTTGAGAATGCTGGAAACACTGAAGTCAAAGTTTTTGTTGATGATATCAACGAGTTCTGAATTTGTGTACTTCGAGGTTCCGAATGTCTCCACAGCAAGGGACAGAGGCTTTGCGACACCGATTGCGTACGCGACTTCCAGCTGGCATTTCTTTGCCAGACCGTTCGCAACGATATTGCGGCAGACATAGCGGGCGTAGTAGGAAGCCGAACGGTCTACCTTGGTCGGATCCTTGCTCGAGAAGCATCCTCCGCCGTGCGGGGCATATCCTCCGTAGGTATCCACAGCTGTCTTTCTTCCGGTTGTGCCGGAATCACCCCAGCTTCCGCCGACAATGAAGCTGCCGGAGGGATTGATGAGGAACTTTGTGTTCTCATCGATGTACTTCGGATCGATCACCGGCAGAATGACCTCGTTGATGATCAGTTCGCGGATCGTTTCCTGGGAGACATCGGCTGTATGCTGCGTGGATACCACAACGGTATCGACTCTTGTCAGCACACCGTCATCGTATTCGGCGGTCACCTGAGTTTTTCCATCAGGACGCAGGAACGGTGTTCTGCGCCGTACATCTTCCAGCTGCTTGGCAAGTCTGCTTGCGCAGTCAATGGCGAAGGGCATCAGGCTCGGTGTTTCATCCGAGGCATAGCCGAACATGATTCCCTGGTCTCCTGCACCGAGTTCATCACCGATGACAGCAGAATTGATCTCTGCGGACTGAAGGTTGACCTTCAGCAGAACGTGATACTCTTCCGTATAGCCGATCTCCAGCATGACGCGCTTGGCGATGGCCTCGTAGTCAATGACGGCACTGGTTCCGGCTTCACCGTAGATCAGGATCAGATCATCCTTGATGGTAGCTTCCACTGCCATGTGTGCGTTCGGATCCTGACGGAGCGCTTCATCGAGGATGCTGTCTGCGATCAGGTCACAGACCTTGTCGGGGTGTCCGCTGGTAACGGACTCCGATGTAAAGAATACTTTTTCCATAAAAAAACTCCTTCCATGTCTTCTTGCGAATTCAGAAAGAGATCATTGAATATAGACTCTTTCTCTATCGATGTCAGCATTACCACCTTGCTTGATGTAGGTTGGTATGGAGCCTGCGAGCTGACCCTCTTGCTCCATTCTAGATAGAAGACAATACTATTCTACAGGAATCCTTTGTTTTGTCGATAGAGAATTACAAAGATCTGATGAATCTTTTAAGAAATGCTGCAGATGAAATGAGTCTTCGAACGTATGCTATAATGCAATTGTATGAAGATGCGGCTGAAAGCGGAAACCAGGGAGATGATCAAGGCCCTTACGATCTCAGGGATCCTGATCGCTTTTGCCTGTTATCTGTTCCGGTATATCGGAGAAGTACTGCAAGTTGCCGGCATTCTGCGCAGGACGCTGATGCCTTTTCTGCTGGGCGGATTCATTGCGTTCATGCTGCTGCCGCTGCGGAAGCGGATCGAGAATATCTGGCTGTACAGGGTGAATCTGTCAAAGGCACAGAAACGGTTCATTGCTGTATCTGTATCGATCATTGTATTCCTGGCGGTGATCACGTTTGTTCTTCTTCTCCTTCTGCCGCAGCTGTTTGAAAGCGCAACAACGCTTGCCAATTCCATGGGGGAATATGTCAGTGGTGTTGAAGAACTGTATCACGGGATCTTCAGTTCTGCACAGAACGGTCCGGTCGCGGACTTCATCTTTGAAAGCCTGGGACAGGCAACACAGACCCTGGCAGATACGGTTACAGAGCTTCTGAGCGGTGTTCTTTCCTATTCCGTACAGTTTGTTTCCGGTATCTTAAAATTCTTCGTGGCAGTGATCATCTCTGTTTACCTGCTGGCGGACAGCGAACGTTTCGCGGCACAGGTGAGGGATGTGGTCAGGGCATTCCTGCCGGACCATCAGGCGAAGGCAGTCCTTTACATCGGCGCTCTGACACGCCAGATGCTGAACAGTTTCATTTTCGGAAAGGCGATCGATTCCATGATCGTCGGAATGATCTGCGGTGTCTGCACCTCGCTGCTGAAGATACCTTATGCGATGCTGATATCGTTTATTGTCGGACTGACAAACCTGATTCCGGTCTTCGGTCCCTTTATCGGCGCAATTCCGAGCATCTTTATCCTGATCTTCATCAATCCGTGGAAAGCACTGGAATTTGCTGTGTTTATCCTGATCCTGCAGCAGGTGGACGGGAATATCATCGGTCCGCGTATTCTGGGGGATTCCATGGGTCTTCCGCCGCTTTGGATCATGTTCGCGATCATTGTCGGAGGGGAATTCTTCGGCATTGTCGGAATGTTCTTCGGCGTACCGGTCTTCGCGGTCCTGTACGTCCTGATCAAGGACAAGGTTCACCAGACACTGCGGGAGAAAAGCGAGGAACGTACAGAAAAAGGATCTGTGTAGCATCACACAGATCCTTTTATTCTGATCAGAGATCAAACAGCATATCTTCGTATTTCGGAATGGTATAGAACTTGCTGGAGGCGATCATTTCATATTCATCGATGAAGTGCCGGCATTCTTCCATGGTCCGGATGACTTCATCATGATATCTCCGGCAGGTCTCTTTGCTGCGGGGTGCGTTTCTGAGATCGTCAAGCAGATCGTCAAGCTGATTCAGTGCGGCATACAGCCCGTTCATCAGACTTCCTGTCTTTTTGTTGTGTTCCTTGATGTAATTCGGATACAGATCGATATTATCGGCATAGCTGTTCTTCCAGTCATCTGCCATCATCGGCAGGATCTCCGTCCGGCAGATATCCAGAAGGGACCGTGCTTCAATGTTCAGGGTGTTGATATAGTTCTCGATGAAGACAGCTTTACGGGATGACAGCTCAGCTTCATTGTAGATGCCCAGTCCGGTGAACAGTTCGATGGATTTCGGGTCATCCATGACATCGATGACATCCACACAGGATATCAGATTCGGCAGTCCTCTGCGTACAGCTTCTTCCTTCCATTCTTCGGAATAGCCGTCACCGTTGAAGATGATCCTCTTGTGTGCCTGATAGATATCAGCACAGATACTCAGTGCCTTTTCACGGATATCCTGAAGATACTTGAGACCTTCCAGTTTTTCGTTGATCTCGTTGAGCTCCTTGGCAAGAATTGAGTTGAGTACAGTATTGGCCAGTGCACCGGACATGGCGGAACCAAGCATGCGGAACTCGAACTTATTGCCGGTGAAGGCGACAGGGGACGTCCTGTTGCGGTCGGAATTGTCGTGCGGGATATAGGCAAGGCCGAAGATCGGATCATAGGTTGATTTCTTGAAATCGGAAGGTTTGTTGTCATGCTTGTGCAGATCCTCCAGGATTCCCTGGATGTAGCTTCCCAGATAGACGGAGATGATGACAGGCGGCGCTTCGTTTCCGCCGAGACGGTAATCACATCCGGCACTGGCAGCAGACAGGCGCAGGAGTCCGGCATACTCGTCTGCAGCTTTCAGGAATGCACAGACAAATACCAGGAACCGTACGTTTTCCGCCGGCTTTTCACCCGGAGAGAACATATTCAGTCCGGTATCGGTAACCAGGGAATAATTGTCATGCTTGCCGGAACCGTTGATTCCTGCAAACGGCTTTTCTGCCAGAAGGCAGGCGAGACCGTATTTCTCTGCCGTATTCTTCAGCACTTCCATGGTCAGCTGGTTCTCATCGACAGCAATGTTGGAATCATTGTACACGCAGGCAAGTTCAAACTGACCGGGGGCGACTTCATTGTGCTCTGTCTTTGCATAGATACCGAGCTTCCAGAGCTGTTCGTTGACATCTTTCATGAAAGCCTGGACACGTGTCGGAATCTTACCGTAGTAGTGGTCGCCGAGCTCCTGTGATTTCGGTGCCGGCATACCGAACAGTGTTCTTCCGGTAAAGCGCAGATCAGTACGCTTCAGGAACAGTTCACGGTCGATCAGAAAGTACTCCTGTTCAAGACCGCACATCGGTGTTACCGAACGAACATCCTTTTCCCCAAGGATATTGACGGTTCTTGTTGCGGCATCATTGACTGCCTTGATTGATTTCAGCAAAGGACTCTTTTTATCAAGGGATTCTCCGTTGTAGGAAACGAAGACCGTTGGAATACAGAGAACGTTATTGTGAATAAAGACCGGTGATGCAGCATCCCAGTAGGTATAGCCGCGTGCTTCGAATGTACCGCGCAGTCCGCCGTTCGGGAAACTGCTGGCATCCGGTTCTCCTTTGATGAGGGATTTGCCGGAAAAACGCGTTACAGGCAGACGGTCATCCTTGTCGGGTTCAACGAATGCTTCGTGCTTTTCCGCAGTGGATCCGGTCATCGGCTGGAACCAGTGGGTGTAGTGCGTTGCGCCTTTTTCCATTGCCCATCGTTTCATGGCATGAGCGATTGCGTCAGCTGTCGGGCGGTCAAGACCCTGCTCGTTGGCCAGGGCTTTGAGCCAGGCCTGGTAGACGGGTTTCGGCAGCCGTTCCTGCATCTCCTGTTCTCCGAAGACCAGGGAACCGAATTCTTCAAAAGGATGTTCCATACAATTCTCCTCCAACACCGAATAATGTAATACGGCAAAGAATGCTGTGGCAACAAAAAAAGGAGGCATCCCCTGTAAAAATCAAATATTCGGGTAAAAACAGAAAACTTTTTCAAAAAAGCACAAAAAAATCGGGAATGTCCCGATTTTTCCGGATTTCAGAAATACTGAGGCGTCATGAGATACTCGGTATCCATGGTGACTCCCTTGACTTCGGGAACTTCATCCATCAGGATCGCCTGAATACCGTCCGTCAGTGTCGAGTCGATTGCAAAGCATCCTGCACATGCGCCCAGCATCCGGACTGTCACGATGCCATCCTTGAAATCAACAAGCTGTACATCGCCGCCGTCTGCCTGAATATAAGGCCGGATCATATTCACGGTACGCTCAATATCTGCAATCACTTCGCTGATGTTTCTTTCTTTTGCTTCACTCATAATCTGCAGCTCCTGTTTTTACACACAGGATATTTTAGCGCAAGTATCGGGATTTGTCAGGTAGTTCTACTACAGATTGGAAGCGTGATATACTTTCTGTGTATGAAATACAGGATCGGACAGATCGTTGAGGGAAAGATAACCGGTATTCAGCCGTACGGCGCTTTCGTTGAACTGGAGGATCAGGCCTGCGGGCTGATCCACATTTCCGAGATCAGTGATGGATATGTACGCGATATCGGGCGTTTTGTCAGCGTCGGAGATACGGTAAGGGTAAAGGTCATCGACTATGATGAGGATGCCAAACAGGCAAGACTGTCCCTGAGGGCGCTGCAGCACAGCCGTATCCGCAGCACTTCCGGACGGATCGGTGCAAAGGCAACACTGCCGGAAGGAAAACTCGGGTTCACATCCCTCAGCAAACAATTGGACGGCTGGATCGAGAAGGCCGGGAAGGAGATCAAATGATACAGTTCAATGACACATATGCAGGGCAGTTTGACCTTGCGCCTTATCAGGAAATCGTAACGAAGATCCACACAATGATCCGGAATAAGACAGGAGCAGGAAATGATTTCCTCGGCTGGGTCGACTGGGCGCTGAATTACGATGAAGAAGAATTCAACAGAATCATTGACGCTGCAGAGCGTCTGAAGGATGAGACAGATGTCGTTGTGGTATGCGGCATCGGCGGAAGCTATCTCGGCGCCCGGGCAGCGATCGAAATGATCAAGGGTCTGTATCCGTCCCGCGGTCCGGAGATCATCTATGCCGGCAATACCTTCTCCGGGACCTATATGAAGCAGGTGATGGATTACATCAAGGACAAGCGCACGGTTGTGAACGTGATCTCCAAATCCGGAACGACAACGGAAACGGCTCTGGCATTCCGCATTCTGCGCGAACATATGGAGAAGAAATACGGCAGGGAAGGCGCAAGGGAACGCATTCTGGTCACAACAGACAAGGCCCGCGGCGTTCTGAAGGAATTTGCGGACCATGAAGGATATGAGACGTTCGTGATTCCGGATGATATCGGAGGAAGATATTCCGTGATGACAGCTGTCGGTCTTCTGCCGATGGCGCTTGCCGGAATCAATATCCGGGAAGTGATGAAAGGCTTCCTGAAGGCAAACCATGACCTGAACACACCGGATCTGGAAAAGAACAGTGCCTACCGCTATGCGGTGGAACGCCGGATCCTGCAGGCAAGGGGATACGATGTGGAAATGTATGTTTCCTATGAAATGCAGATGCGCAGCTTCATGGAATGGCTGAAACAGCTTTTCGGTGAAAGTGAAGGAAAGGAAGGAAAGGGAATCCTTCCGGATTCCGTAATCTTCTCGACGGATCTGCATTCCCTCGGACAGTTCATTCAGGAAGGAAAGAAAGTACTGTTTGAAACCGTCATTGAGGTCAAGGAACCCGGATGCGCTCTGACCGTACCGTTTGATCAGGAAAACGCGGACGGCATGAACTATCTGGCAGACAGGCGTCTGGACTGGGTCAATTCCCGGGCGATGGAAGGAACCCTGAAGGCGCACAAGGAGACCGGCAATGTACCGAATCTGATCATTACGGTGCCGGATATGAAGCCGGAAACATTCGGCTATATGTGCTACTGGTTCTTTGTGGCCTGCGCAATGACCTGCTATATGCTGAACATCAATCCGTTCAACCAGCCCGGTGTGGAAGTATATAAGCGGAACATGTTCAAACTGCTCGGAAAACCGGGCTTCTGATCAGGAAAGATCATATAAAAAAAGACCGATGAGGTCTTTTTTTTGTGTTCTAGATTCCCAGCAGCGTCTGGGCAAAGCGGAAATAGATCAGCAGGGAAATGGCATCTACGATCGTTGTGATGAACGGCGAAGCCATGACTGCCGGGTCGAAACCGATTGCCTTGGCAAAGATCGGCAGTGTACAGCCGACCAGCTTGGCCGCAAAGACCGTAACGACAAGCGTACAGCAGATGACCAGCGCAATATTGGTTGTAATGGGGTTGTGGAAGATCATCCGGTCAACGAGCATGAGCTTTCCGAAGTTGCATACCGCCAGGACACATCCGACAATGACCGAGACCCGGATCTCCTTCCAGATGACTTTGCCGAGATCCTTCAGAGAGATCTCATCCAGGGAAATACCGCGGATAATGGAGACACTTGCCTGGGATCCGGAGTTTCCTCCGGTATCCATCAGCATCGGGATATAGGCTGTCAGGATCGCCTGGGATGCCAGTGCGTCCTCAAAGCTGGAGATGATCTGACCGGTGAATGTAGCGGAGATCATCAGCAGGAGCAGCCAGGGGATCCTGGAACGTACGGTCTCCAGAATGCCGGTGTTCAGATATGGTTTGTAGGACGGCGTGATCGCGGCCATTCGTTCGATATCTTCGGTCGTCTCTTCCACCAGGACATCCAGAGCATCGTCGACGGTAACGATACCGACCAGACGGTTTTCCTTGTCGACGATCGGCATGGTCAGGAAATCGTACTTTTCAAATTTCCTTGCGGTCTCTTCCTGGTCATCCAGGGTCTGGGCTGCAATGACGGAAGTATCCATGATCTCTTCCATCAGCTGGGTTTCTTCTGCCAGCAGAAGATCCCGGATGGAGAGGAAGCCGAGCAGGTGCCGGTCACGGTCGACGATGTACATGACGTTGATCGTTTCCATATCTTGTCCGACACGGCGGATCTTCTTCAGTGCGTCCGCAACGGTCATGTTCCGCTTGACGTCGACGTACTCGGTCGTCATGATCGAGCCGGTGGAATCTTCCGGATACTGCAGAATGTTGTTGATGCTGCGGCGGGTATCCGGATCGGTCGTGGCCAGGATGCGCTTGACGACATTGGCCGGCATTTCTTCGATGATATCGACGGTATCATCCAGATACAGTTCATCCAGGACTTCCTTCAGCTCTGCCTTTGAGAAGCCTTTGATCAGTTTTTCCTGAGAATCGGTATCCAGCTCAACAAATACCTCTGCGGCAAGTTCCTTCGGCAGAAGCCGGAACATGAGGGGAATGGTATCTTCCGGAAGTTCTTCCATGATATATGCAATATCAAAAGGTTCCAGATCGATGATGGCTTCTCTGGCGGAAACATATTTCCGGTCGTTCAGGTAGGTTTCAGTTTCTTCTACGAGATGATCCAGATCTTCTTTTTCGTATGCCATAATTCCAACCTTTCCGCTATTCAGCGAGTTTTCCTTCCAGGCCTTCGGTGTAGATGATCAGCTGACGATTGACTGTCATCGAGTGTACAGCTGAAACATCACTGCTGCCGTCCATGATCCAAACAGCTTCAAACGGTATCCCTGGGTATTCGTTCCGCAGGGTTTCAAGAAGCGCGTTTCCTTCTTCCAGCGTCATGGTAAACAGAGCTGTAGACAGTGCATCCGCGAGATCACTGCGTTCTGTAATGATCGTGACGGAATGATAGGTACGGGCAGGCTCGCAGGTAACAGGATCGATGATATGATGGTAGACCCTGCCGTCCGTACCGGTGTAGAAACGCTCGTAATCCCCGCTGGTGACAACAGATACTGCATCCTCCCAGAGGATCGTAACGATTGCGCCTTCTCCCCGGGGATCCTGTATGCCGATCCGCCATGGCCTGCCGTTGACCCTCGGCCCAAGGATCCGGGTGTTTCCGCCGCCGTTGACAGCACCGCTACCATAACCTTCCTCCAGAAGGTATCCGGCGATCCTTTCTACAGCATATCCTTTAGCCAGCGCACCGATATCCAGCGACATTCCCGGCTCAGTCAGATATACCGTTTGCTTCTCTTCATCAATGATGACATGGTCCCATCCTGACAGGGAAGCTGCTGTTTTCAGTTCTTCCGTTTCCGGTACTGCACCGCCGTTTCCCGCAGCGTTGGCTTCCAGTCCTTCCTCCCGGTACGCATGCCACACCTGCAGCAGCGCTCCCATGGTGACGTCCATCTTTCCGTCTGTCAATTCGCAGCAGTATTCCGCTGTCTTCAGCAGATCAATGATCTCCGGATCCACTTCCACCGGGCGGATGCCCGCCATATCATTGACCGTCTTCAGGTTATTGATGCCTTCATAGCTGTGATAGATATCAAACAGATCGTTGTAGTGCCGGAACATGGAGGACGCTTCCTGAAACACGTCCGGAAATGCATCCCGGTGCACATCCATCTGCTGCAACGCAAAAAACGTATCGAATCCGCAGTCCGAACAGCTCTGGCTGTACAGCTGTTTATCATTCCCTTCAGCAGGATCCTGCATACAGGAAACCAGCAGGATCTCCATGCCCAGCGCGCCAAGCAGTACTTTCAGTTTCATACCGTGCAAATTATAC
>JAFWJP010000037.1 GCA_017514645.1 Solobacterium sp.
GTATGTCCGACCGCATCATGGTCATGTGTGACGGCCGTGTAACGGGATTCATTGACGGCAAAGACGCGACACAGGAAAACATCATGGAACTGGCAACCCAGTTCGAAGCATAGGATAGGGGATAACACTATGAAAAAAGTAATAGACTACATAAAAGGAAATCCGATCGTTGTCATGCTGACGATCGTATCCATCATCGTCGGTTTTACAACACCGAACTTCTTTTCCTGGCGTAACTTTGGAAACCTGATGAGCAATACGGCTGTCCGGTTTGTCATTGCACTGGGTGTTTCCGGATGCTTGATCACCAAGGGAACAGACCTGTCCGCCGGACGTCAGGTCGGTCTGGCTGCCTGCCTTGCCGGTATCCTGGTCCAGCGTGCTGACTATGCTGGCAGACAGTTCGCAAATCTTCCGGAATTCAACATGTTTGTAGCGCTGATCTTCGTTATCATTCTTGGAATGATCATCGGCGGTATGAATGGTCTGATCATTTCCCGGCTGAAGGTTCCGCCTTTCATCACAACCCTGGGTACACAGACGATTGTCTACGGTCTCTGTCTGATCCTGACAGATGCACAGCCGATCGGCGGATTCCGTGATACTTATATTAAACTGATTACCGGCAGAGTCGGTTCTGCAAAGGGATTCCATCTGCCGTATCTGCTGTTCGTTGGTCTGCTGTTCGGTATTCTGTTCTGGTTCATCTACAACAAGACACGTCACGGTAAATACATGTATGCGATTGGCGGCAACGAGACGGCTGCGGAAGTATCCGGTGTCAACACCAAGAAGACAACGCTGATGATCTACATGACAGCAGGTGTCATGTACGCGATTGCCGGATGGCTTCTGGCAGCGAAGTCCGGCGGTGCATCTGCAGGTATGGGTCAGGGTTACGAGCTGGAAGCCATTGCCGGATGTACGATCGGCGGTGTTTCCACGACCGGTGGTATCGGTACGGTTCCGGGCGTTCTGGTCGGTGTCCTTGTCTTCGAACTTCTGAAGATCGTTCTGCAGTTTCTGGGTGTCAACCCGTACTACAACTACATCGTTCAGGGTATCGTCATCGTAACGGCTGTTGCGCTGGACATCAGAAAGAACATCAAGAAAAAATAACGGCTGCAGGCTTGTTTCAGAGCCTTGCGGCTATCAGAAAGTCCGGTACGGAAGAAATACCGGACTTTTTGTTTCTGCGTGTTATTTGACGTATAACGGGCTGTGTGCGCTATAATAGTCTACAGTACGCAAGGAGAAAAGAATGAAATCCTGGACCCGGAAAGACATACTTGTGATGACAGGCGCAGCGACTTCGATCATCTGCATGGTCGTTCTGTTCTTTTTCCGTCCTGAAGTCTATTCCGGATTCCTGAGTGCGTTCGGCGCGATCTTTGCTCCGTTTATCTACGGCGCGATGATGGCATATCTTATGAATCCGCTGTGCAGACGGATCGAAAGTCTTCTGCGCTGGAGTTTTAAGACAGAGAAGGACCATTCGGTATTCCGGGTGATTGCGTCCGTATTGTCCATTGTTCTGTTCTTCCTTGTCATATCGATGCTGCTGACAGCGATCGTTCCGGAACTGGTCACGACCATCAGTGAACTGATCCGCCAGATGCCGGAAGGGGTTGCCCGTCTGGAAGCCTGGCTGGAATCCGTAATACCGGATGATGCAATGATCGGTGTTGAGGGACAGCTGGAATCCATTACGGAATACATTGAGAATTTCCTGGAGACGAACGTACTGCCGCATCTGAGCAATATCATGTCGGCGATGACCAACGGGTTCTCCGGTGCGCTTGGTATCGTGAAGAATATCTTTGTCGGTATCTTCATTGCAGTCTACATGCTCATCAGCAAGGAAAAACTGAAGCTGCAGTCCAAAATGATCCTGTACGCACTGCTGCCGCGCAGAGCTGCCGACTGGGTCATGGGAGAGGCTGTATTCGCTGATGAGA
>JAFWJP010000038.1 GCA_017514645.1 Solobacterium sp.
AAGAGCGCATGATACATGCATTCTTCGTTATCTTCATCATGAAACGATGACATCAGCCTGTCGACTTCTTCTACAGTACAGTAGACAGGAAGCACCCTGTCTCCCCTGTGGATCTCCAGATTGAGGGATGGATCATCTTCGTCGTACATAAATGCCAGAAAATGATGGAAGGAACGGATAGACGCCCCCATCCGTGCAGTCGAGGTCTGTTTATGGTCTTCCAGATACTCGTTCAGGAAGTCTTCTATATCCGCACCGGTGATCTTGGCTGTTTCCGTGATGCCGTATTCCTCCTGCAGAAAGTTCAGATATCTTTCCAGATCCTCCCGGTACGAAGAAACCGTATGCGCTGAAAGACCGTCATTGACGGTGATCTGTACCAGATAGCGTTTCAGTGCTTCCTGTGTCTTCATGACCTTTCTTTATCCAGCAGATCGCTGGCCCTGACAAACACCTTGGAACCGACCGCCTGATTCAGTTCCTTGAATATATGATCTGTTTCCATCTGCCTGGCAAGCGATTCATCAAACAAATCCATCTGCATCAGTGCTTCCTGAGGAAACTCACTGCATGAGACACCAAGCAGACGGACAGGCTCCCCGTTCCAGTGCTCATCAAACAGAGAAATAGCCTCAACAAACAGCTGATCCGAACTCCAGACCGGCGCTGCCGCATGGGCGGAACGGTCCGTTGTTGTAAAATCATAGTACTTGATTCTTAGAGTGATCAGCCGTCCGGCCTTCTTTTCCTTGAGCATGCGCTCGCTGAGCTTCCGGCAGAGACTGCGCAGAATGCCCCGAAGTTCTTCATAATCCGTGATATCATCCAGGAACGTTTCCGAAACGCCCATGGATTTGGAATCCCATTCCTTGATGATCGTCCGGTCATCGTACCCGTTTGCCCTTCTGATCATCTGTTCCGTATTCTTTCCGAAGATCTCATTCAGAGCCTTGGTATCCTTGAAGTTGGCGAGATCACCGATCGTCCTGATCCCGAGATCTTCCAGATACGGCGCTGTCTTCTTCCCTACGCCCCGCATATCCGCGATCTTGAGCGGCCAGAGCTTCTCCGGCACTTCCCTCAGACGCAGAACGGTAATACCCATCGGTTTCTTCATATCACTGGCCATCTTTGCCAGGAACATGTTCGGACCGATACCGATCGAACAAGGCAGACCAAGTTCGTTCAGGATGCGCTTCTGCAGCGTCCAGGCCAGATCGAGAGGCCGCGGAAACCGCTGGATGCTGCGGGTCATGTCAGCGTAGCATTCATCAATGGAAGCCTGTTCCAGTTCATCCGCATACTCGGAAATGATTGCAATGAAATCCCGGGACAGTTCCTGGTAGTAATGATAGTGCGCATCAACGATGATCAGGTCCCGGCACAGGGATTTCGCTTCGGCAAGCGGCATCGCACTGTTGATGCCGAATGCTCTGGCTTCATAGCTGGCTGTAGATACCACAGAACGCCGGGTATTGCTGCAGACAACGATCGGTTTTCCCTTCAGCGAAGGATCCAGGATCGTTTCCGCATTTGCAAAAAAAGCGTTCAGATCAATATGAAAATACACCTTCGCCATCAGTCCCGGCGGCTCCTTTCAAACAGTTCAGCGGCTGCTTTCAAAGAAGCTTCTGTCAGCTTTCCTGACGCAATCAGTGCGAGCTGTTCCACGGACTGTGCGTCATCCAGTTTGTCGATGTAGGTTCTGGTCCGTTCCCCTTCGGTCTGTTTCGCTACGAGATACAGAAGATCTGCACAGGCGGCTACCGGAGCAGAATGCGTGACAGCAAAGACCTGCGCATCGTCCGACAGTTTCTGCATCTTCTTTCCGATCGCCGAAGCGACCTTGCCGCTGACACCGGTATCAATCTCATCAAAGATCACCGTACGGATCCCGTGCAGTCGGGTGAATACCGTTTTGATGCCGAGCATGAAGCGCGAGAGCTCTCCACCGCTGGCCACAGCATTCAATGGTTTGAGATCTT
This sequence comes from Solobacterium sp., assembly GCA_017514645.1. Taxonomy (GTDB): domain Bacteria; phylum Bacillota_I; class Bacilli_A; order Erysipelotrichales; family Erysipelotrichaceae; genus Bulleidia. The sequence continues at coordinate 1,986 of JAFWJP010000038.1, forward strand.
CTCCCTTGTTCATGCTGATCATGAATTCAGCTTTGTCGAGACCTGATGATGAAGGTTCTCCTTCTGTGATTACCGTTTCAAACCTTGCGTGCGGCAGATAGAGATCTTCAATGGATTCCAGTACAGCCTGATCCAGGTGCTTTGCGGCATCCTTACGTATATGCCGCAGCTGCATCGCTGATGCTTCGTATGCTGCATATGCAGCATTGATCTTCTTTTCCGTATCTTCGAGCCATGCGGCCCGGTTTGCCGCCCGGTCCACCTGATCCTGCATAACTGAGCGCCGTTCCAGGATCGCCGGTATCGATCTGCCGTACTTCCGCTTCAGTTTCTGTATCAGGAACAGACGTTCTTCAATCGCATCAATTTCCCGTTCACTGTAATCGAATGTATTTGCAGTATGCCGCAATTGGCTTACAGCATCATCAATAGTGTAATAACTATCGTTTACAGCCTGTTTCAGCCCTTCTGCGAGTGAATCATCGATAGACTGTACACATTTGTTCAATTCATACAAACCGTCTGAAACAGCCTCATACAGGCTCACAGAGCGAAGCAGCGAATCCAGTGAATTCCTGAGTGCCTTTCCCCTGCGTTCCCGCTCCAGAAGTTCTTCCTCTTCCCCTTCATGCAGACCGGCATCGTCGATCTCCTTGATCTGATGCTCCAGGAACTCGATCTCGGATTCATTGTACGTTTCATTCAGCGCCTGGTCCCGCTCATTGCAGAGTGCCTTCCAGACGTCATATTTCATTGCCGTATCCCTGCAAAGATCCTGATCACCGGCATACGCATCCAGATAGTGCAGATGTTCCCGGGCATTGAGCAGATACTCTGTATCCCTCTGCCCGTGAATATCGATCTCATTCTGCAGGACTTCCCGCATGAATGACAGCCGGACCGTCCGATGATCGATCCTTACCGTACTTTTCCCGGAAGAAGATAATTCACGGGTAAATACAGTTTCATCTTCTACATCAAAACCCGCTTCCTCCAGCACGGCCACAGCATGCGGATTGTCCTTCAGCGCAAACGTACCCTCAATGATCGCCCTGTCACCGTTTTTACCGACAAGAGACGCATTCGCACGTTCCGCGCTCAGCAGACCAAGCGCATCAATAAAGATGGACTTCCCTGCGCCTGTCTCTCCTACAAACGCTGAAAACCCCTCTTCCGCATCCAGATCCGCTTCATCGATCAGTACAAAGTTTTTGATATACAGATGTGTGATCATAGCAATTCATTCAGCAGATTCATCAGATCATTGATCGCGATGTTTTCCGCCTTTCTCAGCAGTTTTTCGGAACCCTGCTGTACATAGTGGTCACGGATACCGATCCTGTGCACTTCCGGATACATCTGTCTGTCAGCGTAGTATTCAAGCACAGATGTTCCCAGTCCGCCCTCCAGAAGATCGGACTCATAAACAATGACCGGCACATTCAGCCCGGCAATATCGTCAAGGCAGGCTTCATCCATCGGCTTGAAGAACCGGCAGTTGACAACCATTACAGGAATATCGTTGACTTCCGCTTTGCTGCAGACACGCTCTACATCCGGCCCATAGGTCAGAACGACCGCCCTTGCGTTGTCAGGCTTCCTGCAGATCTCCCATGAACCGACAGGAATCATGCTGTATTTCTTGCCCGAAACAGGTGTTTCTCCCCGCGGATAGCGGACCGCAAACGGATGATCCTGATGAAAAGCCGTATAGAACAGATCTCCTGCTTCCTCAGCATTCTTCGGCTGGGCGATGATCAGGTTGGGAAGCGGTTTGAGAATACCCGGATCAAAGATACCGTGATGTGTTTCCCCGTCTCCGCCGACCAGACCTGCCCTGTCGATTCCGAATACAACAGGAAGATCCATCCGGCAAACATCATGATTGATCTGATCATATGCCCTCTGCAGGAAAGAACTGTAGATGGAAACAAACGGACGCATGCCGGAAACGGCCATTCCTGCCGCAAACGTAACAGCATGTTCTTCCGCAATGCCGCAGTCAAAGGAGCGGTCCGGATAACGCGCAAAGAAGGATTCCAGACAGCTTCCTGTGATCATGGCCGGCGTAATGGTACAGATCCTTGCGTCTTTTGCCGCAAGGTCCTCTACTGCCCTGGCCGCTACACAGCTCCAGGTCTGCCATCCCTCCGGAATCTCATGGATCTGCTTTCCGGTCTCGATATTGAAAGGTCCGACACCGTGCCACTTGCCTTCCCTGTCGATTTCACAGGGAACATAGCCCTTCCCTTTTTTCGTGATCACATGCACGACAACAGGCCGTTCATGTTCCTTGGCAACCTGCAGGACCTTGATAAGATCTGCTATGTTATGCCCGTCCACCGGTCCCAGGTAATTGATGTTCAGTTCTCCGAAGATTCCTCTGTCCACCACAGAATCACGTACTGTATCCTTGACCGTCTTCAGTCCATGATAGACCAGTTTGCCCAGATCATTGCGGTTCAGAGCATTCTTGACGCTGCGCTTGAAAGCATTGTAGGTCTTCGCAGCCCTCAGCCTGGCAAAATTCATAGAAAGCGCACCGACATTCTGGGAGATCGACATATTGTTGTCATTCAGAATAATGACCAGACGCCGTTGCTCCGCACCGATGCTGTTCAGCGCCTCCAGAGCCATCCCGGAAGAGATGGAACCATCTCCGATGACCGGGACGACATGATAGGTTTCATGGCGCAGATCCCGGCTGACCGCCATGCCCAGCGCTGCGCTGAGACTGGTGGAACTGTGGCCTGCCTCCCAGACATCATGTTCCGATTCCCGGCGCTTCTGGAATCCGCTGAGCCCATCATACTGCCTCAGGGTATCAAACCTGTTTGCTCTGCCTGTCAGGATCTTGTGCACATAGGACTGATGACCTACATCGAAGAAGATCCTGTCCTCCGGTGAATCAAACACATAATGCAGCGCGATCGTCAGCTCCACGACGCCGAGATTGGACGCCAGATGTCCTCCGGTGCGGGAAACACTGTGAATCAGAAAAGACCTGATCTGACCGGCCAGGTCATTCAGTTCTTCCACACTCATATCTTTCAGAAATGAAGGATCTTTGATTTCGTTCAGATCCATAGGGGACCTCCTATATCTTTCGCTTACCGGTCAGTGCGATCAGTTCCCGCAGCTGCTGCGGATCGAATCCCTCAAATCGATCCAGCTGATGGTCACATTCCTGATAGAGGGACTCCATCAGATCCTCTGCACCCTTTTCCCCTAAAAGAGTGACACCGGTGACTTTGTTGTTTCTGATGTCGGAATTGGTTTTTCCGAGC
>JAFWJP010000039.1 GCA_017514645.1 Solobacterium sp.
CATTTGCGGGAAATGTATGGACATTGTACTTCTGCGGTCTGCTGTCCGGTGTCGGCATGTGCTTCTATGCAGCGCTTCCGGTGACACAGGTGCTGCGGGACTGGTACGGTGACAAGAACGGAACAGCTGTCGGTGCTGCGCTGGCATTCAGCGGTGTATTCGGAGCAGTGATGAATCCACTGCTAAGTCACATCATCGCCGGGATGTCATATCAGACTGCACTGCGGCTGATGGCGGTATTCCTGGGAATTGCAGTACTGCCGTGCGCGCTGACGATCCATATGAAGGATGAAGCGAATACAGCGATCAAGACAACAGTACAAGGCTATGAACCGGTATCGCCGAAGGTACCGATGCCCATCATTGTTGTGCTGTATTCAACGTGTGTACTCTTCTGCATGCTGTGCGGCATGAACCAGCATTTTTCAGCCCTGGCAGTGTCGGAAGGATACAGCCTGGAAGCCAGCGCAACCGTACTGACAGCTTCCATGATCGGCAATATCATCTTCAAGCTAGTGTACGGCTATGCCAGTGACCGGATCGATCCGGTCTACGTATCGGTTGCCTGGGCGGTGTTCGGAGGTATCGGAACAGCGCTGGTTCTGCTGTTTGCGGGAAACGGTGTACTGATCCGGGCAGGGGCAGGACTCTACGGAGCGTTCTTCTCCCTGAGTACGGTAGCCCTGACCATGCTGGTACAGATGGTGGCGAAGGACAGATACGCAGAAGTGTATTCGAAGATGGTCATCTTTACTTCCTCGGCATATGCCCTGTCGGTATCGCTGTACGGTATGATCTATGATCTGTTCGGTTCCTACAAGCCTGCACTGGTGCTGATCCTGGTCATTACGATCGTATCCATTGTGCTGGCAATGACGCTGGACAGGAAAGTCAAACAGGCAAGAGCGTAATCACGGTCCTCCGGAAAGTTCCGGGGGATCTTTTGTTTCTGCGGGTATGAACAGAATGCAGGGATCTTTCCTGCAGGATCACCATGCGGCGGCGGTCGTCCTCCCTGACGGGAGGCAGTGTATTCCCTCCCGTGTATTGTACAAATGCAGAGGAGGTGGTCACTATGGTCAGTATTGATACAGTACTTGCAGTGATAACACTTGTCATGACAGCAGTGGGCTTCGGCCTTCAGCTGGCATCTTAATATCAATACGAAAACCGATCGCCAGACATCTTCCAAAAGTTAGCGATCGGTTTCGTTAAAACCAGGAGGACAACCGTCATCGGTGATCCTTTTCCATTTCCATTATACCACAGTTCTCAGCATCCCTTCCTGCCGCTTCTGTGGTCTTCGATAGAGCAGGCATCCGGAGAACCGGAGACATAATATGTGCACCGTTTACGATTACAAACATTACGAATAAATCGTATCCTCAACAGGGAACCTTTGTGTTCTGTTCAATGAGATCGCGCACCTGGAAGAGTGTCTGTACTTCTTCAGCGGTCAGCGGTGTGAACGGCTTTGTGTTGGCAATTACCTGTTCTTCCGTATTCATACCGCTGAGACAGACTTCCACTTCCGGCAGGGACTGTACGAAACGCAGCGCCCAGTCAGCCGGTGTCCAGTCCGGATGAACCTTCCGCAGGATCTGCTCCGCTTCTTCCGGCAGAGAGGCCAGTGATCCTCCTTTGACCGGTTCCATGACAAAGACCTTCTTTCCGTGCTTTACCGCGGTCTCATAGCACTTTCCGGATTCAATGCCGGCCGTATCCCAGTCCAGGTAGTTGATCTGCAGAAGGACAACATCCACTTCCGGATGGGCTGTCAGGATCTCATCCAGCAGAGCGGCGCTGTCATGGTACGGGAAACCGGTCCGTTTCGCATATCCTTGTTCCTTCTTTTCCTGAAGGAAGCGGAACTGTCCGAGTTTTTCCGCGATATCGTAGTTTTTCCGGTTCAGCCAGTGCAGCATCAATACGTCAAAGTACGCTGTTCCGCAGCGTTTCTGTTCTTCCCGGAAATACTACTCTGCGTCCTCCGGCTTCCGGCAGAGATAGCCGGGAATCTTCTCCGTGAGGCAGAAGTCCTCTCTGCGCTTGCGGGATATGACACTGCGA
>JAFWJP010000040.1 GCA_017514645.1 Solobacterium sp.
CGGTGAGACCATGCGCTCGATCGGCATGATCTGCCTCAGAGCGTGCGTTCTGTCCCTGCCGTTCGGCGCAGTATCCATGATCCTGTCCACCAGCATGCAGGCCCTGGATCATGCCCGCTACGCCTTCATCATCAACATTCTGCGTCAGTGCATCCTGCTCATTGCCGGCTTTGCCCTGATCTCTTCCCTCACCGGAAATATCCGCCTGATCTGGTTTGCTGTACCCCTTACGGAACTGATCACCTTCTTCATCAGCCTTCTGCTGTACCGCAGTTTCCGCAGAAATCTCCGTATCTGAAAAAACAACGGTTACCCGTTGTTTTCATTCACCTTGCCGATCCGGGCAATGGATTCCAGCCGGATCAGTTTTGTCTTCACCTGTTTCGGTGTCTTTATCTCCACCAGCATCCAGGTATCATCCGTGTCCAGGATCGTATTGGACCCATGCTTCGTATTCCCGTACATCACGATATCCACATCCTGTTCGTCTTCCTTCATTTCCAGCGTTACACGCTGTCCGATACAGGAATGAACGATCTTCTGCAGTGCCTGCCGGTCTTCGGCATACGAAGTTCCATCGACTTTCGTCAATTGTTCCTCCAGCACCTTGACCCGTTTCTTCATCTGGCTGATTTCCAGATATGCCATCAGTCCGAAGATACTGAATATGAATGCCACCACCTGCATCATTCGTCCTCCCCGGCAAACTCCAGCGACCGTACAGCAGACAGTGAGATGACCTTTTCGAGCGGTCCCTTTTTCGTCTCCGCCTGTACCTTCATCCAGTTTCCTTCAAAATCCACGATCCGGCAGACAACATCATAGAGATCGATATCTGCCTCATCTTCGAAGAACTGCAGCTTTACCCTTCTGCCCTTCGCTTCCAGCAATAACCTGCTCACACCTGCTGCAGTACTCTTTTCCTGCATGATCTCATCCTTCAGCAGATAATCGCAGCTGACACCTAGGATCGAAGCGATATCACTGATCTTGTCGATATCCGGCAGTACAGTACCGGCTTCCCAGCGGCTTACAGTCTGCCGGGTAACCGACAGCCGATCCGCAAAGTCCGTCTGTGTCATGCCGAGATCCCTGCGCTTCGCCGCAATCTTGTTTCCGAGTTCATTCATACCGTATACTCCTTTGTTTCAACCACATTTTACGGTCTGCACCTGGATGAAACAAGAAATTCTCCTGTTCAGAATGTAACACGCCAGTTTACATTCAAAGAAAAAGTCATACCTCCGTATGACTATTCCATGATATCGCAGACATCGATCCAGGCGGTATACCCGGAATACTGCTCCAGTTCCTCCAGCGTCAGCTTGATTGCCGCATGCGGACCGCCGCAGGCCGGATACACATACGTAAAGCGCTTCAGCGACTCATCAAGGTAGACCGTACATCCGTCCTTCAGACCGAACGGACAGACGCCCCCGATCAGATGACCGGTCAGTTCCGGCACTTCCTCTCCCCTGAGCATTCTGGCCTTCTTGTGAAACTGCGCTTTGTACTTATGGTTGGAGATCTTCGCATCCCCTGCCATACAGATGATCACAACCTGCTCATCCACCAGGAAGGCCATGGTCTTGGTGATCTCCTTTTCTTCACAGCCCAGCGTCTGCGCAGCCAGCGCTACGGTTGCCGTGGACTCCTCCATCTCGAGGATCCTGTCCTCCATCCCGAACTGACGGAAATAATCTTTGACTGATTCTACCGACATTGTTTACTCTCCATTCTCCAGATATTCCTTCAGCGCCGGAAGCGCTGCCTGTGCATCCTTGTAACCCAGCCAGTACAGATCCCCCAGTTTCTCCACATCCATTTCAAACCGGGAAACCTGGACCTCTTCGCTCGGGGCAATGACGAACAGCTGTTTCTTTTTCTCCATGGCATTGATTCTGTCACAGAGCAGATTGTAGCGGGGTACTTCTTCTTCCAGATCCCGTTTCAGTTCCGGATAATCATAGTACGCCAGCTGTTTCAAAGTGACGGAACTGCTCTTCTTGCGGAAATCACGGTCCCGTGTACGGATGAGTACGACCTTGTCGAATCCGTTCTCATACGGCCACTCAAGCGGGATCTTTGACGCAATGCCGCCGTCCAGGTACTTCATGCCGTTAATCTCCACCGGTTCCGATACATACGGTACCGTAGCGGACGCCTGCACCGCCTGGCGGAAATACGGGGTCTTTCCCTTTTCGAAGAATTCCGTACGTCCGGTAAAGCAGTTCGTCACCGTTACGATCAGACGCCGTTCCGGTTCCAGGAAGCGGTCCGAATCAAACACCAGTTCATCGTAGAACTGTTCGAAGAAATAGGAGAATCCCGTTACACCGTGATCCCGGCGCAGCGCACCGAGTCCGCTGTAATTCTGATCAAACCGGTGTTCCAGGTTGAACCTGGCTGCCGAACCGATCTGCCCCGACAGATAGCACAGCGCCGCCATCGCCCCGGCAGATACCCCGATCGTTGTCTGCAGATTGAAGCCTTCCTGCATCAGCACATCCAGAACACCCTGTGTATAGATGCCTCTCCATCCGCCGCCTTCCAGCACCAGACAGCCTTCCGTCACCGTATGCGGTGCTGTACCGACCGGAATCTCATTGATCCGGGAATAAACTGTGTTCAGTCTTTTCATATACTCTCCGTTCCTTCACGTTTCTGAAGGTTTTCCCTGGCAACCGCCAGCATCAGCTTGATACGGTTCTCCTGGTTGACTTTTGTGGCCGAAGGATCATAGTCCACCGGCGTGATATTCGCATCCGGGAACCGTTCCCGGAGTTTGTTGACAACACCCTTGCCTACAATGTGGTTCGGCAGGCACCCGA